>JAQVMI010000106.1 GCA_028703735.1 Candidatus Cloacimonadota bacterium
TCAACCGCTTTATTTCAACCCAGCTTCCACGTCCATTACACTGTCTCCCGTCAGCGCAGACAATCAAGTGGATACTTCCGAGGAATCCCTTGTGTTGCATGCCCTAGGAAACGATCCTACTGGAACGGTAAATGGCGTCCACTTCAGATTATATTACGATATAGATCCTGATGATGGTGATTTTGCTCCTGGAACAGATCTGGAATATCCTACTGATATCATTGCTGGCACTGGTGGTAATCCCGATATGGTTCCTCCATTCCAGGCAGAATGGGATCTCTCAGACCGTGCACATTACAGCTGGGCTGCGGGCACGCCTTATGACACCCTTGCTGTAAGGAACTTCTTCGTGCGCGTTTCTGCGATCACGCAGAGCCGCTATATTACCGATCAGTTTACTCTGGTTCATGTAACGGACAATGTTCCTCCGACTCCGGAAATTCTTCCATATGATGTTAATGCAAACCTAACTGTTAATCCCAATGGAAGCATTAACTACGATTATCACAACACGGCCAATAACAATATTACCTTTAATACCAGTTTCATAAACTGGCCGGATGCATACAAAGCGATCTTCGAGATCAGCAAAGTTGGCAGTACCGATGACCCCGTGGTTATCGAATCTGCTGACCTAGCAAATCCTGGAGACCAAGTATCAGTTGTCTGGAATTACGGTAATGCAGATCCTGATTATGATCCCACAGGCACATATGAGGTGTCAGTTAGGGGCCTGCAATATGCTGAGAACAGAGTTGCTATAAGCGTAGCTACGCATTTGGCAACTATAGTAATCGGTAATCCAGCCAATAGCGTCACCTATAACATGAACCTCATGGATATAGTGGATTATGATGACCATCGCGCAATTGATGCTGAGTATGGCAATCTTCTGGATGCAGATGGTAACTGGGACAATCCTTTTACTAATCTTAGGCTCAATGCAAGCTTCAGCAATCTCAATGGAATTGAGAAATTCCGCTTTAGAAAGACCAAGATCGATATGGTGGGAATTGAACAAGATTCCACTACCACCATTACCAATGATCAGGCCTGGCAAGCGGATTATGAATTTGATGCTGATGGCTATATAAGTGCAGATCAGGTAGTAGATAACAACGCCTATGTGTTCTTAAATGACATTGATTACCAAACAGATAACGGCGAAGATTACTTGTATAAGTTCTGGGTAGAACTCATACCCACCCACGATGTAAGTAATGATCTGCATGTAGCGTATACTACGCTCCAGATAGACAATCGCGCCCCGCAGGTAACTCTGACCAATACTTCGGGAATAGATCCTGTTTCATGGGCTCCCGGAAAACAGGGTTCCTTTAGAGTAACAGCCAATAATCCTGCTTATGACACCAATGCTGAAATTGCAACCAAGGTGTTACAGTGGAGTATTAATGGCACCGATTGGCACAATACGGTTCCCCAGCTCACTTATGATGCTGCCAATACCAGATATGATGCCATGAACTGGAATATCGTCGGTGGAAGCGACAATACCTTCCTCGGAGAAAACTACTTCGGTCCAGTGCAGATTAGGGTTAGAGTTACCGATAATAAGGGTAATCAAGCCACTGTTGCACTGAATCCAAACATTAATGTGGATAATGAAGCTCCTACTAACATCCGCTTCACCGATGTAATTTATTATTCTGACGTTTATCCTAATCCAACACCAATTGATAACGTTGCGAATGCTCCCGACACGCTTAATATAGTAACCAGCACTCAGGGCACCAATGGCAATGGTTCATCCAATCTGCAACTTTTGGTGAACGCCAGCGAATTGGATACAGATGCTGCAATGCCACTTATGATGTATCATCAAACCCCCAATGGAAACTGGCAGAATGTGGAATACGACCACGAAGCCTGGAATTTGGGTAATAATGCAAATCCGGATTTCTTCGAATTTGTAATTCCCAATACCATGCTTGCCGAAGGTTCTCACCGTTTCGTTTTGGTTTGTAAGGATGCCATGCATAATCTGGAAGGTGATATTGCTGATGCTATCAACCTTACTTATAATGTAAATGGAAAACTAACCGATTCAGAAAAGGCAATGGCTGTCGATTTGATCGTAAATGTCACAAGTATCGATGATGTGATCGCCACGATTCAGTATCCTGCTGATATGGCATACATTGGTGGGCGCAAGGCAATTGCAGCAACTGTTGATTTAGAACATATTTCTGAAGTTGAGCAGATTCGTTTTGACCACAAGGTTAATGGTGAATGGGTAGAGGGTACAATTGTGGATAAAAACCAGCCTCAACCCATAACCTTCGAACTACTCAGAAGTGACATACCAGAATTTGATTATCTGCCCTGGGTACCCGGTATTCACCTATTCAATGATGCTACAGAATTAGGAGAACTAACTTACGCTCCTGCTGACAGCTCTTGGACAAGGGATGTTGTTCTAAATGCCGGAACTACCTATACCTTCAAATATGGTGTAGATCTCAATAATAACGGAATCTGGGATGATGGTGAGCCAAAGATAGACGATCCCAAGGGATTCAATGTCTTTACTCCCACGCCTTGGATACTTGCCTTCAACAGCCATGATTATGCTCAGGGCTTGCATGAATTCCGGGCAGTTCCACTTGGAGTGGTAACTGATCCAGATCTTGCTCCTGTCAAATGGTTGGTTATAGACAATGTAAAACCGTATATCAATAGTATCACTTCGGTTGGTAACATTAGGAATGCTACCCCTGGAACCTCTATTCCCTTCGTTACTGATGTTGATGAAAATCTGGTTTCTGTAGTTAATGAACTGCTGGTTGCTGCTGATGATATGGTAGAAGTCCTCTACCAATACAGCGGTCAACCTGTAGGCACAGTAAACAGGAAATGGTTAACCTGGCCTGGAGGAAACTCCACTACCATGAATGGTAATTATCCTGTAAATTGGGTAGCGGTTAACCCTCTTATCGATAATGTAGACAACAATGGAAACGGTTTGGTGGATGAAGCTTCCGAAATCAATGGTACGTTCTATATTCGTTCCCTTGCTTCAGACCGTGCAGGCAACTATGACATGTCCAGCGAGTTTGCCATTGGTATTGATGGCAGCCCTGCCGTTATGTCACTTACCAAAATCGAATCCACGATTTTGGCAAATATGAACTACATCTTCAATATTCCTGCCGAAGCAGATTCTGTAACGCTTACTGCAAATGAACCTTTTAATGTTCGCGATGCTGTAAAAGCTGAATTTAAATTCAGGAAGAAACTAGCAATTGAAGATAATTGGTCGGTCTGGACTCAGCTTGCCGCAGATTTCGAGATAGTGAATGGCGAAGCTACCACAGAATTGTTTGATATCACAGAGGGTTACTATCAGTTCGTGGTTACAGCCTACGACGTTCTTGGAAATAACTCTTCAATCACCACAAACGTGATCTTCAACGACGTAACCGGACCTGAGATTAATTTCACGCAGGTTGGAACACGTGACGTAATCTCTGGTGAATACGCCTTTGCTCAAACCATGGATGCCTTTGACAGTAATGGCACCTTGGAAGCTTGGGTTTCCAACAGAAACGGCATCTCTGCCATAACCTTCGAATATGCGCTGCCAGCAACTCCCAATAACTGGGTTAATATCACCACGGTTGCCGGCTCTATCATTATTCCGGATGCTACAGGGGATGGCGGAACCATTATGATAAATAACTGGTCTCTTCCTGCCCTAAGAACGCCTCTACTACTGCTGAAGGCTACTGCTCAGGATGGGAACGCCGTGAACATGAGTTCAAAAACAGTGAAACTCTATGTTGACGATACAGCCCCCCAAGCAGTCACAGCAATTACTCATACAGTTTATGATGGCAAAATGGTAGTGGATAGACGCGCTAACGTGATAACTACATTAACTTACGATCCCCTGACCCTAAATAACGATGGCATCCTTGATGTTGCCAGCGTTACCCTAACATTATACAATCCTAATAACGCAGTGAATCCAAGCATAGACTCACTCTATACCGATGTTAACATGGCTGCCACAGCATTCACCTTTACCCCGAATGATATGGCAACAATGGTTGAAGGCATTGACAGCTTGGTAGTTGTTATTACTGACTTTGCCGGTAATACCTCCACTACTACCGCCTTCCCTGCCCTCTACTTTGATGTATATGCTCCTGACATCAATAGCATTGCCTCTATAGCCCCTAATATGAACAACACTGTTGCCAATGGAGAATCGATTACCTTTAATGTGAACTACGAAGATCTAATTGGCTTGCCCTCAGATGCTCTGAAGGTTCTGTTCAAGATCAATGGAGTGGTTAGAGATTCAGTAGAGACTTACACTGTAATTGATAGCATGAATATCCAGTTTACTTGGACACCGAATGATTTTGATGGTCATTTTGCAAATGGCAACATGAATCCTGTTGTTGTGAATGCCGTACTTACTCTTAATGACTATCTGCATCATACCTCGGTTCCTGAGAACTTCAACGTAAACTTAACGTATGGAACACCCAATACCACCAGGATGCTGATGGTAAAAGATTGGTACTACAATCTAAATTACACTCCGCATGGAAATGAATTGATGTATGAATCCAACGATAACCTTGTAAATTGGGTTGACGAGATTGGTACTATCAGCGAACCGATCAGCGTGGATCGTGAACCAGGCATTGTCGGTGGCGCACCCCATCCTGTGGATGTAGAATTATATGCCTATGTTGCCCGTCAAATTGATGAGAATCCCACTGATGTGAAATTCTACTATCAGGCTGTGAACTCTACTACCGCTCCAGTTCTGATAGGATCTGCTACAGAAGTCAATAACGGTGTTAATTCCCCCTTCGTTAATATGCAGTTCTTTGGCCAGTATTCTCAGGAATATTCTATAAACTGGAACTTGAAGAACAATAATGTTCCCTTACCATCTGGCAGGTATAAGGTTATAACAAAGAGTATCTTTAGTTCAGGGAGCACTAGCTCTGTTGTGGAACTGGATATCTTTAATGAAAGCTTGATACCTAAGTCTATTGTGGAAGATGCCATAACTGCTGTTCCATTTAATCAGGTGGAGCGTGGCGAAACATATACTCTTGCATTACAAGAGCCAATCGAAAGCAATGAACTGGCTTTGGGTTTGGTGTATAAATACCGTTACGTGAATCCTGCCAACAACAATAGCCCTATTTCCGATTGGACATACTTCCGGGATGAACCTGGGAATGACATGACAGATTGGCTGGTAGACCCCTACACATTCGATTGGACTATATATCCGCATTATGTTAACAACAATTATATGCAGATTGTAGCCATAGCCCTTGATAGATGGGGTAACGAAACTACCTCGGGAAGCGCACTTCCTTGGGCTCAAATCGTGAAGATCGTAAATACCACTGCACCAGCCATAGATTCTATTAGAGTGGATGGTTATGCTCCTCTTGCCAAAATCAGCGGTAATATTACCCCGCAGGTAACCGTTAGAGCGTATATCGATACGGATTCAGTTCCGGAAGATCTTGATCAGGTGGTTTTCTCTTACAAGTTCAATACCGACGCATTACCCACTGTGTTTGAGACTCTCTCGCAATTTAACCTAACCGATACCGATAATGGTTTGGAAGCTACCGCAGTTCTAAACATTCCTAATGATGAAACAATTGATTCTTGTTATGTGGAAGTAACGGCAACGGATATTTTTGGGCATACCAGCAGTAATGCTCTTAGCCTGATTATTGATAACGTTCCGCCGGCTGCTATCCCCGGCTTCGTGGTAACCCAAAATGGCGTAGAATTGAATAACACTCTCGAACGCGGCGTAACTGCTATATTGGATGCAAATCCTGTAGATGCTGTATCTCCTGTGCTGATGGTTAGATATTCCTATGCTAAAGCTCCCGTGGCACTTGCTGACACACTGTGGCTTAACCCCGATACTAATTTGCTTGGCGAGGTTATAAAAACTGAAGCTCCCTGGACTTATGAATGGTCAGTTCCTGAAGATCTGGAATTCGGTGCTACCTACCTGGTGAAAGCCACTCTCGTGGATTCTATAGCTACTGTTGCCGGGAACGAATCAACCTTGATACGTTCTTTCGTCATAACCGATTCCGATACACCTATGCTGATCGTCAGCGTAGCAGGACATGCACCGCAAAACGGTATCATTCCTGTTCGCTTACATGATGATGTGAATATCGTAACTGAAGTTAACGATGCAAATATCATGCGTGTTGAATACCTGATCCGCAGTGGTGTAACTCAACCCTGGATTCACCTCGCCTATAGAGATGTGGTTAATGCCCATGCCGATACTCTCTTAAGTGACGTGTTCACAGCATATCCTGCTGGTGTTTACCAGTTTGGTGTCCGTGCTCGTGAAGCCCGCGCTACCTTAGGTGAAATAGCCGATTTTGTAACCATTACCTTAGACCACAATATTGCTGTTACCTATACCGGCACTATGCCTGTGGCTTTCAATGGTGACGAATTCGTGGTGAATTACACTGTAACATCGGATGACCTTGTAGATGATAACAGCATAGCTCTCCAAGCCCGTATCATCGG
>JAQVMI010000107.1 GCA_028703735.1 Candidatus Cloacimonadota bacterium
GAGGGCTTTTTCAACATCCGGAATATTCATTCAAAGATCATTGAATAATCTGGAACACCGAATTTATTCGGTTGGATTACCAGATTAATCTCGTGAGTAAAGGAATAATGATCCTAATTGTTGACGTTTTATGCATCAAAACCGGATGAATCAGGTGTTCCAGCCGGCTAAAGCCAGCGTTCCATTTATGTGCAATGGTCTCAAGCAATGAAAAGCTCTTCTTTTGTGACGGAGGATCGGAATCCTCCGCTACGGCTTATCATAAAGGTTCAGGCTGTGGTTAAATCAATTTTACCCGATGTAGGATTATAGGCGGGGTGGTTTATCCCTGGTGAATAAATAGCTTAATCCGCTCGCTCTTTCCTTTTAGTTCCACATCATGGTGGAAGCTGAACAGCTTAAATTGTTCTGGGTTCAGCCTGGCAAGCGTTGCCTCGGAGATCATCAATTTGTTTGGCAGGGACGATTTCTCTATCCTTGCGGCAGTATTAACCGTATCTCCAATCACGGTAAGATCTTTGCGGTCAATTGTTCCCACATCACCTTGTACAACCAAACCGGAATTTATCCCTATTCTAATTGATATGCTGCTTTCGTTGTTCTCGGCACGTATCTTATTCAATCCCGGAATCCCTGTATTCAGTATTTTTATCGCACTCCGAACTGCGTCGTTTGCATCGGTAAACACTGCCATTATAGCATCCCCGATAAATTTATCAATATCCCCCAGGCATTCCCTGGTTATCACATCACATATCCCGAAAAGGTCGTTTAGCATCCTCACAGTTGCTTCCGGACTGCTTTTTTCTGCAAAGCCCGTAAAATTCACCACATCCAAATATAACACACTAAGATCAAGGATGCGGGTTTGCCCTGTTTTAGTGTTTCCGGCAATCCTGCTTTGAATATCGCTGAATGTGGCAGTGGAAACGTATTTGCGGATCAAACCATTAAACTTTTCCTGCATGATGCAGTAATCTTCCTGATGAGTAATATCCCTAAATACCTCTATAGCAGCCACCACCTCGTCATTTTCGTTCTTCACGGTGGACACATGGGTTTCCACCGGGAAACGCGTGCCTTGCTTGGTTTTGGGATACACCTTTGCGCTGGAATTGCACCCACAAGAAATTGCCTTCAAAATGGGGCACACACTTCTGCACATCAGGATTCCATTTTCATCTATATGATTCAGTATATCATCCTTGCAGCTTTTCCCAAGAACCTCTTCAGAACTATATCCCGTCATTGTTTCCGCTGCTTTATTCCAGAACAAAATGGTGCGGTGGGGATCAACTACATAAACCCCATCGTAAAGATTATTAAGAGTTCGCACCAACTCGGAATCAGGATTTTGTAAATCTATCAGAAACTGCATGGTTTCTCCTTTTTGGTTAATAAGCTACCAAAGTATAGCGGCAAATGGTATGTGTATTTACTCACATCAAACTTCATAAGAACCATGTTTATCATTAGCGGTTTTTTAGTCAAGAAACACCTTCATTGTACTTGGCTTAGCTTAGCAAAACAGAACTTTCTGCTTGACACAGCCACAGCATTCAGATAGTATTACTTCGACAATTTAAAACGAGGTGGTTATGAAGAATACGTATGTAGCACTCTTCCTTTTGGTGGTGCTGTTAATGCTGCTTTCGGCTTGTGAGAAAGGCGGTGAATTTCGGGTGTATAACACCTGTTCTTACCCTGCCTATGCAAGTGTGAATCGTGGTGAACTGGTAACAATTCCCGCAAGTGGTAACCATCTGTTCAAAATTGATACAGACAGGCAGACTATTTTCACCGGAGATGTGAAACGCACAGTGCCGGTAACCTTGTATGGAGAAACGTACAGTTTGTTTGATGATTATGAGAATATCTATACAGATTCCACAACCATCGAGGTAAGTGCAGGAAGAACCCTGGAAGCTTACCTTACTCCAAACAAAGCATGTGTAAAGGTTACTAACAACAGCAGCTATGTAATTCCGGAAGCCGAAATTTGGCAATTGGTGAATCTTAACAATGTGAAAGTAGGAACCTTTAGTGACATCCAGCCGGGTACCAGCAGATTTTTGCGGGTTGCGTATTCTGTGCCTAATGCACAAGTTTACTACAAAGTGATTATTACCGGAATCGAATACCAATACGTATCTGGTTTTCTGCAAAAAGATGAGCAGTTTTTGGTTATGGTGGAGGATCAAGAGTAACAAATTAATAAATGATATGGGTTTTGCTCCGCTGGAAAATAGCAGGGGCTAAACAAAAAGAAATAATGGACAACAAGGAGACCTAATGAAAGGGAAATGGCTAAGCATACTTATGCTATTGTGCGCAATATCCTTAAGCGCACTTATCCCCCCAGAAGCGGCAATTATACCCTTGCCTACCGATCCGGATTTAGTATCCGGCACATTAGCCAATGGTTTGAACTATTACATCCTGCGAAACGCCAAACCGGAAAACAGGATAGAGCTACGTTTATTGGTGGAAGCCGGAAGCGTGAATGAAGATGATGATCAACGCGGTTTGGCACATGTTGTGGAGCACATGGCATTTAATGGCAGCAAAAACTTTCCCCGCACCGAAATGGTGGAATACCTTTCTTCCATTGGTATGGACTTTCACAATGGCTTAAATGGTGGAACCAGTTACGATTACACAGTGTATCAGTTCAAGCTGCCTACAGAGGACGAACCAAAACTTCGCAAAGGCTTATCCATATTATCCGATATAGCCTGGCAAGTTAGCTTCGATCCCTCCGAAATAGACAGAGAAAGAGGAATAATCGAAGAAGAATGGCGGATGGGACAGAGTGCAGATCAAAGAGTTCGCGATAAAATTGATATGGTGCGTTTTGCAGATTCCCGCTATGCAGTTCGCAATCCCATTGGCACCATCGAGAACATCAGAACCTTTAAGCACGATAGCCTGATCCGCTATTACAGGGATTGGTATCGTCCGGATTTGCAACATGTTATCATTGTGGGAGATTATGATCCCCAAATCCTGAAAACGATGGTGGAAGAATATTTCGGCGTTATCCCCGTGCGTGAAAATCCACGCCAGAAAGAGCGTTATCCTGTGCCGGATAATTTGCAGCCCCGCGCCATAACTGTTCTGGACAAGGAAATGGCATATTCCTATGCTATGGCAACCTGGAAAAAGGAAGCAATGCCCAAGGTTAATCTGGGTGATTACTACGAAGATATGAAGCAAGACCTTTTCTATTCCATGTTCAATGCCCGCATGCAGGAACTAACCTTGCAACCGGATTCTCCCATTACTTATGGTTATGGGTTCAATTTGGGCATGTTGAAGGAGTTTTCTGCTGCAACTTTTATGGCTTTCATAGCGGAGAACCGCAGCGAAGCTGCCATTGATGCTTTGTTTACAGAGATTACCAGAATAAGTAAATATGGATTTCAACCTGCAGAATTTGACAGGGCAAAGCTGGAACTGGTGCGAGGTGTGGAAACCGAGGTGGCAAAGAAACCCACTATCGAATCCAAAGAAGCTGTGCAAAAGGTGCTATACCCCATCATTCAGGATAGCCAGGTTATTAGCGCCGAACAGCATGAAGCCTTGGTAAAAAACATCATCGGTGAGATAGGTTTGGATGAAGTAAACGAAATTGTGAACGAAATCATCACTCCCGAAAACCTAACCCTAAGCCTTACCGGAACCGAAAAAGAAGGTGCAGAGTATCCCACAAAGGAAAAACTTCTGGAGATTTATACTCAGGTTCAGGGCAGAAAACTGGATGAATATGTGGATAACACCATAAATGAACCGATTATGGAAACTATTCCCACTCCGGGAAAGATAGTAAAGCAAACCACTTTCCCCAAATCCGGAATTAATAAATGGGTTCTTTCCAATGGGGTAACCGTTTACAGCAAAAAGACCGATTTTCAAGCGGATGAAGTTTTGCTTTCTGCCAATAGTCCCGGTGGTAAAGCTATGCTGAACGAAGCAGATTATAAAGCTGCGGATATGATTACTCCCTATAGCTACAACGCTGGCTTTGGTAAGTTCGATGGTTCCGCCTTGCAGAAAGCCTTGGCAGGAAAGGTGGTTCAAATTTATCCCACAATTGAAACCTACAGTGAGGGTTGGAACGGAACCTGCTCGCCCAAAGATATGGAATTGATGTTCCAGATGATCCATCAGATGGCACATGTTCCACGCTTTAACCCCGAAACATTCAATGCTTCGGTTTCTCAGATGCGCTCTTTTGTTCAAAACTCTTTGCTAAATCCCGAAAACGCCTTCTCGGACACCCTGGATGCACTGATCTTCAATAATCATCCCTTAAAAAGAGATATGCACCCGCAAGATTTGGATAATATAACCCTGGCTCAGTTAGAGAAAGTATATCGGGATAGGTTTGCAGATTTTTCGGACTTCACTTTTTATGTGGTGGGAGCCTTTGACGAAGAGCAATTGCGCACATATTGCACTACCTATTTGGCAAACTTGCCTGTGCTTAAAAGGAAGGATTCGATTCGCAATGTGGGAATTACAACCTTTAGCGGGATAAAAGAAATCCGCTTCAATAAAGGTTCGGAGCGCACTTTTGCTTATAATGTTACCAAGGGTAAATACAAATATTCACCTGCCGCAGATGCCAATCTGAATGCCCTGATGATAGTAAGCAACGAAAAACTGCGCGAAAACGTGCGTGAAAACCTAAGCGGAGTTTATTCGGTTCAAGCCTGGAGAAGCCTGGAGAGATATCCCAAACCAGTTTACAGATTGCAAACCTGGATGGCTTGTGATCCCGAGAAAGTGGATTTGCTGCAAGAAGCCTCCTTTGCCACCTTGGATAGCCTTAAAGCCGGTACTTTTGATGATAAATATGTTCAGGTAGCCAAAACTACCCTGCAAAAACGCTACGAAGAAAGCATAAAATCAAACCGCTACTGGATTGCCAATATCGAGAATAATGTGTTTAATGGCAAACCTATAGATGCATTTTTGGATAACCCCAAACTGTATGCCAAACTGGATAAAAAAACCGTGGTGAAAGCAGCTAAACAATACCTTAGCTTCAATAAAAACAAGCTGAGTGTGATTATGCTACCCCTGGAAAACTGATAAGGACTTTAGCATTGTAACATAGGATTGCATCCTGTTTGTACAGTTGGGTTTGAAACCCAACCTGTACCGGAGCTTTTCGTACCGGAGCTTTCCAAAGCTCCGATAAATAACCCTTCAGCTCTTTATTTTTACGGAGGATTGGAATCCTCCGCTACTGAACCGGAGCTTTCCAAAGCTCCGAATCCTTGTTGTAGGGTTGGGTTTTGAACTCAATCCTACAATTCTTTCCATACCAAAATCCGCTAAAGTAATCACCCCAAAACCCCCTTTTAGGGAATTCCCTTGACCAAAACCCTTAGCTAAAAAACCTCGTCAATACTTTTCAACACAATATATTGGAGTTTCTAATGCTCAAACTGGAAATTAATCAATCTCTGGTAACGCGTGCCCGCACCGCAGCACAGAAAATTACCGGCGATTTTACCTGGCTTTTCGAGGGCTATAGCTCGGTATCCATCGAACGCACAGTATTGCGTTTACTGGGGATCGACGGTGCTACAAAGGACGGCAAACCCTTGCCCAACGTTGTGATAGACCATCTTGTTGCCTCGCATGGCATAAATAAAGGTGCAGCTGTGTGGATTGCCAATGCAATGCATGCCAAGGGCTTAACTGCTCAGCAAGTGGCAGAACAAGTTGCCAAAGGTGAACTTAGGCTTACAGATTTACATCTTGCAGCTCCGGAAGATTTGCTTAAAATATTGAATCCCATAACCCAAACCATGCTGAAGCACATCCGCGACCAGAAACAAAAACGGGAAGAGTTTTTTGCTCAATATGGTCCCAGACGAGTTCCAGCGATATATGTAATTGTAGCCACCGGCAATATATACGAGGATGTAACTCAAGCTCGTGCAGCAGCCAGGGAAGGTGCAGATATTATTGCCGTAATCCGTTCCACAGCACAGTCTCTATTGGATTATGTCCCTTTTGGAGCTACTACCGAAGGTTTTGGCGGTACTTTCGCAACGCAAGAGAATTTCCGGATTATGCGCACAGCCTTGGACGAGGTTTCGGCAGAGGAAAAACGCTATATAAGCCTAACCAATTATGCCAGCGGACTTTGCATGCCTGAAATTGCTGCCATGGGTGCAATTGAGAGGCTGGATTTGATGCTGAACGATGCCATGTATGGCATACTGTTCCGCGATATCAATCCCAAACGCACACTCTTAGACCAATATTTTGCCCGCATGATAAATGCCTATGCAGGAATAGAAATTCAAACCGGAGAAGATAATTACCTCACCACCTCCGATGCCATAGATAAAGCCTATACCGTTACTGCCAGCCAGCTTATCAACGAAAGTTTTGCTCTGCTTAGCGGAATAAAACCCGATAAGATGGGTTTGGGACATGCCTATGAGATAAACCCAGATACGGAAAACAGCTTTAGTTACGAGCTGGCACATGCCTTGCTGACTAAA
>JAQVMI010000108.1 GCA_028703735.1 Candidatus Cloacimonadota bacterium
AGGCAGTGCTTCACGTTTGGATGCCATCCGCAAGATTGTGGATATCGAAATCCCTGTTTGTGCCCATTTGGGGTTAACTCCGCAATCTGTTCACCGCTATGGCGGATACAAGGTTCAGGGCAAAACACCCGAAGAGCACGAAGCAATCTTCATTCAAGCACAGGCAGTAGAACAGGCAGGTGCATTCATGCTTGTTTTGGAAGGCATTCCGGAACAATTGGGCAAGGAGATTAGCGAAGCCCTTAGCATACCTACCATAGGCATAGGAGCAGGACGCTATACGGATGGACAGGTTCTGGTGTATCACGATCTGCTTGGCTACACCTCTATGCAGCCAAAATTCGTGAAGAAATTTGCAGATTTGCATACCACCAGCGTTTCGGCAATTAATGCCTATACGAAAGAAGTTCGGCAAGGCTCTTTTCCAGCCAGCCAACACATTTATTACCCCATAGAAGCCAAAGAAACAGATAATTCCAATAACAAAAAGATAAACGAGGAATGAACCCATGAGTAAGAATACCACCGAAAGCATGAGCCCGGAAGAAAAATTTACCGCAGTAGCCAATTTGAAAGACCAATTGGAAGATAATTTCATCAGCCTTGGTCAGCTTTTATCAGAAATAAAACGTTCCAAGCTTTTCTTATTTAAGGGCTACGAGAAGTTCAAGGACTTTGTGGAAGCGGAATATCAGCTTTCCGGAAGCCTTGCCGGACGCCTGGTTTCCACTTTCGATCTGTTTATTGAAGAAATGGATATAGACGAAACCGAAGTG
The DNA here is from genome assembly GCA_028703735.1 of Candidatus Cloacimonadota bacterium. GTDB lineage: Bacteria > Cloacimonadota > Cloacimonadia > Cloacimonadales > Cloacimonadaceae > Cloacimonas. The sequence continues at coordinate 777 of JAQVMI010000108.1, forward strand.
AAAGAAATTGGTTTCGACAGGTTGCAGATGATTAAGCCCATGATGCAAAAAGCCGATTGGAAGGTTCGCGATGAATGGGTGCATAAAGCTGAAGAGATGCCCACAAAAGACCTGCGTGAGCACATAAAAGAGATAAAGAAACAAGACAAAGAAGCCGATACAGACATGAAAGATGTGTATATCGAGCAATATATGGAGAAGATGATTTCATGGTTCAATTGTTCCCGCAAAGAGCTTAATTTTAAGCTCGCCTTGTATTTTCAGGATGCCGATCTGGACGAGATAAAAAAGATCGTGAAAGAACGACAACGTCTCTTTGAATTAGAGACCCAAACCGACAAGGAGTAAAAAAAACGCATGAAACAAATGAAAATATTATGGGTGGACGATGAGATCGATCTGCTAAAGCCCTTTGTGCTCTTTCTGGAAGAGCGGAATTACATTGTGGATACCTGCAATAACGGCGGAGATGCCGTGGAAAAAGTGTTAGAAAACAAATATGATCTGGTAATCTTGGACGAAATGATGCCCGGATTGGATGGCTTGGCAACCCTGCAAGAAATTAAACGAATAAACACAGCTATTCCAATTGTGATGGTAACCAAAAGTGAGGAAGAAGGCTTGATGGACAAGGCAATCGCTTCTCAGATTTCTGATTACCTAATCAAACCCATCAATCCCAGCCAGATAATTATGGCTATCAAGAAAATCTTCCAGGCAGATGAAATTCGAGCTAACCAAATTGGGCAACAATACACCCGCTACATGGCTCAGTTAAATCAAAAGCTGTTCAGCAATCCGGATTGGAAAGAATGGAGCAGCATCTACCGCGAAATGGCTTATTGGGAACTGCAAATTGACGAAGTGAACGATGAAGGCTTGCGCCAAACTCACTTTTTGGAAAAACGCAATTGCAACACAGAATTCACAAATTATGTGGAACGCAACTACCGTAAATGGCTGCAAAGCGATGATAGACCAAACCTAAGCTTCGATGTTGTTTCGCAATATATTGCTCCTCATTTCGAAGAAAACGTGCCGGTTTACTTCATCATTATAGACTGCATGCGTCTGGATCAGTATCTCTCTATTCAGCCCTATATTCAGGAACTCTTTGAAGAAGAACTGGATCTGTATTATTCCATATTGCCTACAGCTACACCTTTCAGCCGAAATTCCATCTTCAGTGGCTTGCTTCCCATAGATATTGCCAAAAGATTCCCGGAATATTGGGTTACCTCTTCCGAAATGGATAACAGCCGTAACCGTAATGAACATCAGCTTCTGGATGAACATATCACAGAGCTTGGGTATCAATTGGAGCCAACCAGCAAATATGTGAAAATATTCAATATGGAAGAGGGTAATTTTGTTCTGCGCAAGGTGGAAACCTGGAACAAGGAAAACCTGGTGGTTTTGGTGTATAACTTCCTGGATCTGCTGGCACATCATCGTAGCCGCGATCAAATATTACAGGAAACAATTCCTCACGAAGAAGGTTTACGCGCCTTCACCAAACACTGGTTCCTGCATTCTTCGCTATACGAAGCCCTGAAACAGATAAGTAAACAGGATGCCATTGTGGTAATTTCCACCGACCATGGCTCTATCAAAGTAAACCGTGCCACACAGGTTATTGGTGATAGAGACACCTCTGTAACCGTTCGCTATAAGGAAGGAAAGAATCTGTCTGTTAACGATAGGCATGCTTTATTCGTGAAAAAACCTTCCGAATTCGGCTTACCAACCAAGAGCATTGTGGATAATTTCATCTTTGCCAAAGATGATTATTACTTCGTGTATCCCAATTCTTACCACCAATATCAACGCCAATATAACGGAACTTTCCAGCATGGTGGCGTGTCCATGGAAGAAATGATTCTGCCAATCGCCACCTGCAGAAGTAAAAAACAGAAATAAGCAAAAACTGAAATAAAAGCAAATATTTACTTGCTAAGAGGTGAAACTTGCTTTAGTATATCATTAGGACTGAACTTAATAACGCTAATCGTCCCAAGAGAAGCTCGATGCCCTGATCAGGACATTGAACAGCTTTTGGGACTTTTTCTATAAGGCAGAAAACAATAGCCGTTTGAGCACCCATTATCAAAGTAAAACCTGCAAAAGAGGATATAGTGAAAAGCATAGAATTAACCTGCGAGCAAGATACAATTGATCTTGCAGCATACATCACACCCCTGCTAAAAACCGGAGATATTGTTTTCTTAAGCGGAGATTTGGGCAGCGGAAAAACCTTCTTCTCTAAACAAGTGGGCAAATTTCTTGGTGTGGAAGATGATATCGATAGCCCCACCTTTGTTTTACTAAAAGAATACCACACCGGCAAGTATCCGCTTTTTCATTTGGATCTATATCGGCTGAAAAGCGAAGCAGAGCTGCTGGATTTGGGCATCTTTGACATGGTGGAAAGTGGCATCACCCTAATAGAATGGCCTAAGATTGCCGAAACTCTGCTGCCCTATCAAACCCTAAAACTTGTGTTTCACTTTGATGGACAGCAACGTAGCGTGGATATTTACCCCAATTCCGCTTTGCAAGAATACTTCTAAGCTCCTGTCTGGCTTTGTTTAGCTGCCTAAAATTTTCCATTCACCTCCCCAAAACACCAAAATGGGGTATCAACAAAAAAACCATTTGACATAAACTCCCTGTCGTGTAGTTGGTTATGAAATTATGTGGAAGGATTAGAATGATGAAGATTAAAATGACCAAAGCCTTTATCCAGAAGCTGCCAAAAACCGATCTGCACGTGCATCTGGATGGTAGTGTACGCATAGAAACTATTATCGATTTGGCAAAGATAAACAACATCAAGTTACCTACAATTGATCCTGTAGAATTGCGAAATCTGATAGTTTGCACCGATAAAACTGAGAGTTTGGAAGACTACCTGCGTGGTTTCCATATTGTGAACCTTGTTTTGCAGGATAAAGAGGGATTAAGAAGGGCTGCGTACGAGCTTGCAGAGGATGCCGCAAAGGAAAACGTGCGCTATATGGAAGTGCGGTATTCCCCAATTTTACACACAGACAAAGGCTTGAAGCTTACCGAGATATCTCAGGCTGTTATAGATGGTTTAAAACATGGTGAACGAGATTTCGGCATTAAAACCGGAGTTATTATCTGCGGAATTCGCAACATGGATCCCACTACCTCCCTTAAACTTGCAGAGCTGGCTATTGCCTTTAAGAACAAAGGCGTAATAGGTTTCGATCTTGCAGGCGGAGAATATAATCATCCTGCCAAAGATCATAAAGAAGCCTTCGATCTTGCCCTTAAAAACAACCTTAATATCACCATTCATGCAGGGGAAGCTTATGGACCCGAAAGCATCCATCAAGCCCTGCATTATTGCGGAACTCATCGCATTGGTCACGGCACCAGGCTGGTGGAGGATGGGGATTTGTTAAATTATGTAAACGATCACCGTATTCCTTTGGAAATCTGCATCAAAAGCAATTTCCACACCAAGGCTGTGGCAGATATCCGAAGCCATCCCATAGATTTCTATATTGATTACGGCTTACGCGTAACCATAAATACAGACAACCGCACCATAAGCGATACCACCGTTACCGATGAATACCTTTTAGCCATAAACGAACTGGGCTTGGATTATCCAACCGTGAAATACGTTATCCTTAATGGCTTTAAAAGTGCCTTCATCCCTTATAAAGAGCGCGTTAGGCTTATCAATCAAACCCTAAAGGAATTCGACGAGATTGAAGAAGCTGAGCTAAAAACTAAGATCAAAGTAAAAGAAAACCTGTAAGGGCGCAATGTTTAACCCCATTATTACTGCCAGCCTGCAAGAAGCGCAGAACCTGCTTACGGAGCTTATTTCCGATGAAATGTTTGTGCACGATATCAAGCGGATTGCCTCTCAAATTGCCTCTGTTTTCCAGCACAAAGGAAAGCTGATTATTTTTGGCAATGGAGGCAGCATGTGTGATGCCATGCACTTTGCCGAAGAATTAACCGGACGCTATCACCTTGATAGAGAAGCACTTCCTGCCATTGCTATCAGTGATGCCAGCCACTTATCCTGTGTGGCAAATGATTTTGGTTACGACAGTGTGTTTTCACGCGCAGTGGAAGCTTACGCAGTATCGGGAGACATGGTGATAGGCATTTCCACAAGTGGTAATTCTGCCAATGTAATAAATGCCTTGAAGTATGCTCAAAAAAGGGAATGCTTCACCTTTGCCCTGCTGGGAAAGGATGGCGGAGCCCTTAAAGACGGCTGCGATTTCCAGATTATAGTCCCTTCTGCAAACACCGCCAGAATTCAGGAAATACACTCCATGATAATCCATATTCTGATAGAACTTATAGAAGCAGAGCTTTTTACAAAAGCTGGCTTGCAGGATACAAACCCGATAATTTGCTGATTTTGGTAGGTGGCTTTTCCCACAACCGTTTATCAGCTATAAAAGTATTAAAAGAAAGGAATACATAATGCTAAGCACAATGAAAAGATACAGCCTGTTTATGCTGCTGCTTATCGTGGCAATCAGCCTAAATGCAGATTACTATGACACAGTGATATCCCTAACAGGACAATCGCTATACAATGGGTTACGCACCCTTATTTCCAATAACACCAATTCCAGCTACGATTCATCCAAGGACGTGCTTTTCCAAACCCTGGATAATACCGGCGGAAATGTTACCTGTGTTTATACCGGGCAAGTTTACAATGTTGGCTACAATTACAATGGAAGTAGTAACCCCAATACAGAACATACCTACGCTCAAAGCTGGTTCACCTCCAGCGAGGAATCCAAAAAGAAATCTGATTTACACCACCTGTTTATTACAAATTCTGTGGTAAATAGTTCACGTGGTAACTATCCTTTAACCGCAGTGGCAAATCACGGTTCGGCAACAGTTTACTATAGCAGCACACCCAGACAAAGCTATCGCGGTTACAGCTCTACAAGTCACATGGTTTTCGAGCCGGCAGATCAGTTTAAGGGCAATATTGCCCGGGCTTTGCTTTATTTTAACACACGCTACAGTGGTCAAAGTTTGGTTCAACAGAATGAAAACATGCTACCGGTTTTATTACAATGGCATATCGCAGATCCTCCTGATGCCGCAGAAGTTACGCGTAATAATGGTGTTTATAACAACCAGCATAACCGCAATCCCTATGTGGATCATCCGGAATTTGTGGCAAGAATCTGGGGCGGAACATCTGCGGAAGATGAGCTAATAATGAACATTCCAGAGCTTTATATCAGCTCCACCTATCCCAACCCCTTCAACAATTCTCTTTCAATTTCGGTGGCGAGCAAAAATGCCTCTCCCGTTTCCACTACCATTTATAACCTGAAAGGGCAGATGGTTTTTACCCAAAATAGTGCCATGAACGCCGGTGAAACCAAGTTTTTCTGGGATGGAAAAGATGAAAAAGGCATGGATGCAAGCCCAGGCGTGTATGTAATAAAAGTGAAATCCCCCCAAAGCTCTATCAGTACCAAAGTCCTAAAACTATAATGCACAAAGCATAAACCCGGTTGGGTATTTACTGAAAAGCCCTGGTTACAGCATGTCATTCTGGACTTGCCGACTGCTTATTAATAAATAACCCGCTTGTCATTCCGGATTTGCCGACCGCTGATCAATTAACAACCCGCTTGTCATTCCGGACTTGATCCGGAATCTGCGAAACTGG
>JAQVMI010000109.1 GCA_028703735.1 Candidatus Cloacimonadota bacterium
AACGATTTGACTAATCTGATGCGCAATGAGCTTGCATCAGACTACGGACTGCAAAAACTACTTAAAATCAAACTCAATCGGAGGGTTGGCATGGCTGTGAATCAGTAGATTATGTCCAAACTCCAGGATTGGGTTATAAACCCAACCCTACAACAGGATGAAATCCTATGTTACGAGGCAAAACGGTTTTGCTTGGCAGATGATCTGCAAATAATTACTGTGCAAAAGTATAACTATCCACGAATTCAGGTAGCAGAATATATGATAAAGGCAGCTTATATGAAGGAAAAATTCAGTTTGGGATATGTTAGCGCAATATTAGAGAAATGGGTTAACAAGAATTGCGATACTAAGCAGAATCGCATAACAGAAACTGGTTCAAAATAGCTATTTTTTGTCTGCGGCAGAGGCTGCAGAATACTCCAAAAATAGATTTCCCAAGGCACGGGTATGCTTTTGCACAATTCTATGCAGCATTTTTTCGGGGGGGTGAATCACGCTTTGTCCTTGTTTATTTATGCCGCCTACTTCCACCAAAAAGGCTTTGGCACCCATCCTGTGGAAAAAGAAATTGCGCGCATTGCCAACTTCGGAAGAAATACCGGTATGAACTTCGTAAGTTCCACTGCCGTAATCCCGCTTCACAGATTTAGCATAGTTTTGGGCAAGCTGCAGGGTTTGCAAATAAAGTGGGCTATCGTTTCCCTGGGCTGGAAGATACAATTTTTCGCTGTATGCCCCGGAAGCAGAACTGTGCAAGAATATGGCAAGCTCGAAATTGTGCTTTTGCGCCAGGGAAATCACTGCTCTGGTTTCGCTTTCGGACATTGGTTCGCTGCCCTTGTAATATGGGCTGTTTATGTTAGAATCCGGATCAATATCCCAAAATACCGGATAATTTCTATTAAGATCTACTCCATCCGTGCGCAAATCGAGCTGTTTATTGGCATTCGTATCACGGTTGTTTTTGCGTTTAAACTGATACTCTCCGGAGCTAACCACCCTAAATCCTTCCGGGTTTATGGTGGGGATAACCCAAAAACGATAGGAATCCAGCAGTTTACGATAAGCGGGATCAGATTTGTATGATGTGATTAATTTTTCGCAAAAAGCCAGGGATATGTTTAATCCCAAAACCTCGTCGCCATGATGTTGACCTATGATTAGCAAGGGTTTGGCAGATTTATTGGCTCCAATTTCCAGGGCATAAATAGGAAGATTTTCTGCACCGCTGAAACCAATTATGCGCAGTTGTGCCAAAGCCGGATGAATTTCGCAAAGCCGGGTTAATTCCGCAAATAGCGTCTTTTCGCCAAGATAAGCTGAGGGAAGTGGGTAAACATTTCCCTTCACCGGAGCGCAGGAGCTAAGGTTTAATAGTGCCAGCAAACTAAGAAAAACCAAGTAGATATTTAATTCTCGCATAACGGCACACTATACTAAAGGAGTGTTTTTCGTCAAGCTCTTCTCCATTTTGATAGATTTGGATGTGAATTAAGGTTGTTTACTTGATCCGGATTAACAAGCAGGTTTAACACTTTTCACAAAGACTCCTATATAGTTCCCAGGATGGTCATAAATAATCGTACTTGCACAAACCTCGTGTTCAGACAGCCGAGGGCGGCTGTCATTACGCTGTAAAATAACAATCTGGATACAGTGCAATTTTGCAAGCCAAAAGAAATTATATTTAATAATGGAATGCATTTTGCATTATTGTTTTGCAAGCATCATCAATGAGCCCATACTTGCGTTGTAGCAGTGGCATCTCATATTTTTGCTTCAGCTACGATGGCAAGTTCACCTTTTACAAAAAGGAGTTACAGTAGAACAATGTATCGAAACTTAGCAGAAATACTTTTTACTGAACAACATGGATATCGAAACAAACTAAGGGTTACCTGGTTAGCCGCCTCACCTCTAATTACAATTGAATAGACTACATAATAGGAGAAACTGAAATGAAAAAACTTGCGCTGTCTTTTTTGTTCCTGCTTCTGATAAGCTTCGCTTGCGCAGAAGTTTACACTATTGGATCCGGGACAAATTCTCAACATGCGGTACCTGTTAATGGTTTACAGGATTACGGCTGGAGTAAGATGATTTACACTGCTGCAGAGCTTAATGCTGCGGGATTACCTGCCGGTTTAATTGCTGGAATTGGCTTTCATGTTAGCAACATCCCCACAAACATCCCCATATACAATCAGCAAGTGTATATACGCAACACGAATGTAAATGTTTACCTTGCAGATAACACATCCCTGCCGGATAACTCAGCTTTTCAAAATGTTTATTATGCCAGGTGTGTCTTTAGCGGAAATAGCTGGAATAGCATAATGTTCAATAGCCCTTTCTGCTGGGATGGCATCAGCAATATCGAGATTCTATGGGAAAACTGGGATGGCTTCGGAACAAATAGCTATCCTGATTTTTACTATTCCTACACCTCTGGTGCGATGGCAGTTTACCAAGACGATATTTACTTTTTCCCCTCAGACGAACCCGGTATTCTTTATCAAAGCCGCCCAAATATTAGATTTATCACATCAGAGGTCACAATTCCTGCACCCGCTGTGCTTGTTGCTCCTGCAAATGCTGGCTATACCATGCTAAACACCTCTTTGCGCTGGAACACTGGAAGCGGAATGCCCTCTTCTTACGATGTGTATTTCGGCACGAATCCCAATCCTCCCTTTGTGGTCAACCAAAGCGTGAACAATTACCAGCTTAGCATTTTAAGCCCTGGAACCACCTATTATTGGAAGATTGTGCCACAAAATAATCTTGGGCAGGCTGTCGATTGCCCGGTGTGGAGCTTTTCCACTCCCAGTTCCAATCAGCTTGTGCAAAGCTTTGAAACCAGTGTTCCTCCTCCGGGATGGATTTGCCCAGGCGAAAATAATTGGTATCGCAGCACCTTTCAACACACTGATGGAACAGCCTCAGCTTTTGTTAATGGTATTGCCGATAGCCAATCTACATTATCCACCCCAAAGCTGAATATCACAGCCGGCAGCACGCTTACTTTTGACCTTTTCAGCGAGTATCCCGCTGCAGCAATGGAGATTGTGTATTCGGCAGATCGCATAAACTGGAATAACCTGTATGAGGTTCCCAATTATGATGGAAATACTTGGGAAACTAAGATATTAGATCTTTCCGGTATAACGGGTAGCTACTATCTGGGATTCCGATCCCCCCTGAACAGCCTAAACTTTTATCTTGATGCTGTAATAGGTCCGCAGCTTATTTCTCAGCTTCCCGGAGTACCCATTCCCACTTATCCTAATTACCAGGCTACCGATGTAAGCATCTTCCCCGTTTTCACCTGGGACAACCCAAGCTCTGGAGGAATCCCTACAGGCTACAATGTATATCTGGATACAAATAGCAACCCCACTACTTTAATTGGTAGCTTTAGCGGAAACATCTTCATTATGAATACCCCTCTGGAATACAATTCCACTTATTTCTGGAAAATGACTGCTGTAAATGAAGCAGGCGAAGGAATTGCCACTCCTGTATTTAACTTCACAACAATGGGTGATATCACTGTAAACACTTTCCCCTTCTATGTGGATTTTGGCACGGTTCCAGAGGATTGGCCCTTAGCGAATTGGACACAGCTAAAAGGTGTATTTCCGCTACCTACAAGCACAGGAAGTCAATGGTCCAGGGATGATTGGGTGAATGTGCCAGCAAACAATAACGCAGCCAGGATGAATGTGTTTGGCACACAGCGTTATGGATGGTTGATTAGCCCGCCCATAAATATTCCTTCGGAAGGCTTTGAATTGCAATTTAGCCTGGGACTTACAGATTACACCAATCCAAGCCCCATCGAAGATCCCACTTCTCAATTGGATGATAAATTTATCGTTGCCATTAGTGATACCAGGAATATGGCAAATCCTGTGATTCTGCGTGAATGGAATAATGCAGGTTCCCCATACGTTTATAACGAAATTCCACACACTGGCTTGGTATCCAGCATCCCCCTTTCAGGAATCAACGGCACTAAATATTTTGCATTCTATGGCGAATCCACCCAGGTTGGAGGCGATAATGATCTCTATGTGGATAATATCACAATCCGCCTGGTACCCAGTGAAGGAAACCTGGTTTTCAGCCCTTCCGTTTGTGATTTTGGCGAGGTTTTAATCAATCACAGTGCTGTTAAATCTCTTCTTGTAACCAATAATGGTTATGCCACCTTGAATATAACCTCCGCTGTGGTTGATGGCCAGTTCTTTAATCTATCGGAACCATTCTCGCCTTTTTCTCTCGCTGTGGGTGAATCCGATAGTATCACAGTGAATTACCTGCCTACTGCAGCAGGAGATCATAACGGCAGCATCACCTTTAGCTCGGATAATGGCAGCTTCGTGCTTAATCTAAGCGCAAATTGCCATGATCCTGTGGTCTCTGCTTTCCCCTGGAGCGAAGATTTTGGCACTGTAACAGATGATTGGCCTGTGGCAGATTGGACACAGTTCTCTGGTCCCTTCCCCACAATTGTGCATCCTTATAATGCATGGGTTCAGGACGATTGGCTAAATCAACCAAGTTCGATCAATAAAGCTACCAGGATACATGTAAATACCAGCAACCATACTGCCTGGCTTATTACTCCAGGATTCAATTTATCCTCGGATGAATATCAGCTTAGCTTTGATCTTGGTCTCACCTTATATAACTCTACAGAGCCTATTCTCGCTCCCCATGTTTCGGGATATGAGAGGTTCATTGTTTCTATGGGAACAAGCCCCACAATGGCAGACTTAGTGGTATTGGGAGAATGGAACAATATTGGCAGTGAGCTAAGATTTAACGATATACCCCATACCGGCACCAATGTAAGCCTGCCGTTAAATGATATTGGTGGGTTAAGATACTTTGCGTTCTATCTTGAATGCAACGGTGGAGGTGGCAACTTTGATGATCTGATGATAGATAATGTTACCATTTCCAGCTCATCAGGCAACTCAGAATATGATATCCCTGCTGTGGCTATCACTACCCTGAAGAGCATTTATCCCAATCCCTTTAATCCACAAACCACAATCAGTTACAGTGTTAAAGAACCCTGCCCCATCGCCATTGAAATCTTTAACCTAAAAGGACAGATGGTGAAGAGCCTGGTGCACGAAAGCAAATCTGCTGGTGAACACACCGTGTTGTGGGATAGTAAGGACGAATCTGGAAAAATGGTAGGCAGCGGAATCTATTTCTGTCGCCTTAGCTACAATGGAACCAGCGTTTCACGCAAGATGATACTGGCAAAATAAGGCTTCTTTTCATAGAGGTAAAAAACCGCCCCATTCTTTGTGGCGGTTTTTTTTGGGTGATGCAATTTCCCTGGATAAGCGAGACATATAGATGTTAACTTGTTTCCCATTCCATTTGGCATACTATTTCGCGTTCAAGCATTCTTACCTCGGATAATTTGCCGGGATTGCTGTAGAATTTCTAAACACATGGAAGTACCAAAGCACTTTTTGCTTGACAGAAATCCTCCCTCAGAATTTTGTGACAAAACTTAACCGAAAAATGAGGTCCAGTAACTCAGTGGTAGAGTATCTGCCTTTTAAGCAGAGAGTCGGCAGTTCGAGCCTGCCCTGGATCACCAATTTGCGACCCCTTCGTCTATCGGTCAGGACTCAAGATTTTCATTCTTGCAAGAGGGGTTCGATTCCCCTAGGGGTCGCCAGTTTATTTTTTGGTTTGCCTATTATGATAGTTTTTAGCATGTCCCGTTCGTCTAGTGGCCCAGGACTCGTGATTCTCAGTCACGCAACAGGGGTTCGATTCCCCTACGGGATGCCAACTTTAGTAAACAATTGGTTCGATAATTGCACTACATCCCAGAAAAGATAATCAGGAATAAAAGTTTAAGTGGATACAGAATACATTCCCAGCAATAACATCAAGATCACTTATCAAAATGGCTTGAACGGAGCTAAGCGGAGTATTATTATACCCCAATGGTCTATCTTTACCTTAGGCACTCTATTGGTTTTCCTGTTTGTTTCCACCTTCATTTTCTATGCTATGCTGGGTAATTACGCAAAACTTGGTGACAAGGTGGAGCAATATAAAGCAGAGAACAACAGCCTTCGCAGCAAGGTAGATTTCTATTCTGCCGCAGTGGATTCTATTTACAAAATGCTGGAAGCACCTGCTTTAAAGGGCTCTTCCGCAGATGCAGATTATCCTTCTTTGGGCTTGGGTAATTCCAGGCAGTATTCCGATTTTTCGAATGACCCCGCCCTTAAGAACCAAATTGACCAATTAGAACTGAAGCTGGCAGCAATTTTGGCACAAGTAAACGTAAGTGAGCCAAATCCCATAAACCATCTTCCAGAAACCCCTAATGCCATTTATCCTGCGGATTCCATGCCTTCTATTTATCCAAGTTTTGGGCGTATCTCCGATGGATGGGGAATGCGTA
>JAQVMI010000110.1 GCA_028703735.1 Candidatus Cloacimonadota bacterium
ATTATAGCCTCCGGTCGGCAGAGCATAATCCAGGATTTCACCGGCAAAATACAATCCCGGGCAAAGGCGCGATTCCATGCTTTTAATCCTGATTTCTGTAAAGGGAATTCCGCCCGCACTTGCCATAGCAGCATTAATCCCGCCCACACTTGCGATGTGGAAATTCAATTCTGATAGCATATCACATATTCGGGATTGAGTATCTCTGCCAAGATTACCCACCGGCGTTTCCAAAGGAATACCCGCTCTGCTGAACATGGCAATCAGCAAGCTTTCTGGAATTGAGGTAACCTTTAATGCTTTAAGCAGCTTTTGCTTACCAGAATTCTCCCGCAGTTTGGTAAACAAAATTTCCGGTTGTGCCACCAAACAAAGCGAAACAGTGTCTCCGCTTGCCAGCTTATGGCAGTTATCCATAATTACGGGACCCGATAAACCCGTATGGGTAAAAAGCAAATCTCCCGTTGCAACAAAGCTACTCTGCTTTTGCTTAAATTTCACCTTTACAGCTTGCAGTGAAACTCCTGCGCAGTGACTAAATCTGGCATAGTCTGTAATGATCAGATTGGTAAGATGTGCTCTGAAGTGGATGGGATGGTGTCCCAGGCTTTTCAGGAGGTTCAGTGCCCTGCCATCCGAACCTGTTTGGGGATAACTGGCACCCCCTGTGGCGATGATAAGTTTGGCACAGCCTATTGTTTTACCTGATTCCAGATGCAAAACAAAGCCGGAATCCCCTCGTTTACTGATGCCTGTTACCCGCGAATTATAGCTGAAATCTATATGCAGCTTTGCGGCTTGGGCTAATAGTGTATCACGCAAATCTCCTGCTTTCATGGTTTTAGGAAAAACTTTGCCATCCTGGCGAATGAAAACCGGGCAGCCTGCCTCTTCCACAAAATTTAGCAAAGCCAGATTGTTAAATTCGTAATATGCCGGTTTAAGGTAATTAGCGAATTCTTTACAGTTTGTTAAAAACTGGAGATCGGGCGCATTGTTTGTGAAATTGCATTGTCCGCTGCCGCTTAATAAAAGCTTTGCTCCGGCTTCGCTATTGGCATCCAACACCAGAATAGATCCAGCTTTGCCCCTTAGAACCCTGCCTGCCGAAATTGCGCTTAGCAATCCTGCTGGTCCTGCTCCGATAATTATTAGCGGCACATATATCATAAAATCCTTGCTTTCCTTTAGGTTAATAGGAATACAGGCTATAAAGGGGAAAACGCTCCCCCCGGCTTCCCAAAATATGCTTTGTAATCCTGCTGTGGCATAGATGCGACAGGGTAATAGATAGACAAATGCTGTCAATTACAATAATTTCGCTTGCCAAATTACCCTACACAAAAATGCTGGCTTACTTAGATAAATTACAAGGATATAATTATGGCTACAATGGCTGATGTACGCAATGGGATGATAATCGAATTCAAAGAGGGTTTATACGAAATAGTAGATTTTTTGCACGTAAAACCCGGCAAAGGTCCCGCTTTCATGCGCACCAAGCTAAAAAATGTGCGCACCGGTAAAGTGTTGGACAATACTTTTCGTGATAGTGATAATTTTAATGAAGTACGCATCGAACGCACCAAAAAAGAATACCTTTATCGTGAAGGAACCTTCTTAGTGCTTATGGATAGCGAGAATTACGAACAAATGCATGTGGACGCTTCAGTTTTGGGCGATAAGGAAAAGCTTATCTCCGAAAACATGGAAGTTATGGTAGTAATGGCTCCTACCGGAGAGGTTTTGGGAATAGATTTGCCCACCAATGTAATACAGGTAGTGGCAGAATGCGAACCAAACGTGAAAGGCAACACCGCTTCAGGCAGTGGAAAAGTGGCTTACACGGATACTGGATTACGCTTGATGGTTCCATTCTTTGTGGAAGCCGGAGAAAAAATAAAGATCGACACCCGTACGGGTGAATACATCGAAAGAGCATAAACAAAACAAGAGGAAAACATGGGAAAAGTAAAGAGCTTCACAGCAAAACTCGCACACGAAACATCTAACGAAGGCAAGATAATTTGCCCCGTGTGCAACACCGAGATAAAAAGAGTGAAACTGATCACAAATAAGAAAAAAACCGGTGGCTGGTCTCCACTGAATGAATACGCCAAGATTTGCAAATGCAACGAAGCAGAAATATTGGCAGGGAAAAACCTATAATTCATCCAGGGTTTTCGGTAAATATACTTCTTAACTCGCTTGAGTACACTTTCAAAGTAACTCTTGCGAGTTTTTTTTGTTGACTTCCTAACAGCCTTGGTTTTAATGGCAACGTAAGCCTTAATGCAGGCTCGGAAGCTTTTTGTATTTTCCATTAAACCTTTAAAGGTGGTGTAGATGCCTTGCGATCGTAATATCAAACTGCTGTTACTTGGGCTTGTTTTAGCCGTGATTTCTTTGCGGCTAAGTGCACTTGTCCCTCCGGTTCCCGCTTATAACCATCCTCCTGCTGCCTGGCAGATGACCAAAATTGAAGGCTCTGTTTCAGCCGGAACTATTGCTGATAAGGCAACCCGTACAATTCCTAATAATATATTGGTGTTACGGGTTCAGTTCTCGGATCAAAGCTTTCGCTCCATAGCTGCTTATCCGGATTCATTAGCTCATAATGATGCTTATTTTAATAGATGGATGAAACACCTGAAGGATTTCTATCTGGATGCCAGCCACGGAGCTTATGAACTGGAATCTACCCTGTATCCACAAGTGTTAACCCTCCCCAATCCCATGGCTTATTATGGAGCAGATACAGAAGAGAAAATTGATGCTCTTCTGCCTGAAGTACTCCCCCATGTTTTGCAGCAGATAGATTCTGAGGTGGATTTCAGCTCCTATGGTGGCGTAATAATATTCCATGCCGGAGCAGGGCAGGAATCTGATATCGATGGTATTCGCACAAATCAGATTTGGAGCACCTTCCTCACCCGTAAAAACCTGCAAGCTGCTTTCGATCCGGAAAACGATAACTATGCCGGTTATCCCACAAATGATGGCTCTACCCTTACCAATGTCCTTATTATTCCCGAAGATGAATTTCAGGATTACTTTCCCCTGGAAGGTGGCGAAAACGCCTCTGCTTATTTGTTCAGCATCTATGGAGTTCTGGCACATCAGTTTGGTCACCTTATAGGTTTGCCCACTTTGTTTGATAACGATAGCAGCAATGGACGCAGCCAGGGCATAGGAAACTGGGGTTTGATGGGAACAGGTGTGTGGAATGCCAATGGCTATGTTCCGGCACAGGTATCTGCTTATTGCCGTTACCTTTTGGGATGGGAAAATCCTGTGATTATTACAAGTGACGCCATTGTTAACCCCGTGGATCACTTCACAAATCATACTCCCGAGGCAATAAGGCTATATAAAATCCCCATTTCTGGCACGGAATACTTTTTAGTGGAAAACCGTCAACAAAATCCTGATGGCAGCATAGATATTTACAATCAACACAGCTATAGCTTTAAGCTGCTTCCCGAAGGCGAACAGGATTACTATTTAGATAATCCCGAAACTTCGGTGGATGAATCTTTAATCCCCTATTTTAGCTTCATGAAAAACAGCTATGTCGGCAGTGAATGGGATTTCTTTTTACCGGGTTTGGGAGGACCCTTTCCCTCCAATTCCGGAGTACTGCAAGATGGCTCTGGAATCCTTATCTGGCACATTGATGAGCTGGTTATAGCCCAGAATTTTACTGCCAATTTCGATTTGAACCGTCCTAATGGCAATGCCAGCCACAAGGGTGTGGATTTGGAAGAAGCAGATGGCATGCAGAATTTAGATACCGCTGTTTACGATATCTACAAATGGGGCAGCCCTTTTGATAGTTTCCGCGCTAACAATAATGCGTATTTTGGGTATCAGTATAACAACGGCTTGCTATCCCTTCCCACTTCCGAAAGCTACTATGGTGGAATCCCTTTGGAAATTCATAATATTTCCGAAAGCGGAAACAGGATGTATTTCAGCGTAAGATATCGCTGGAGCTTGAGCACTGCTTTCAGCGGAGAAAACAGCCTTAATGCAGCAGCAATAGATTTTGATGGAGATGGGCAAACTGAGATGTTTTACCCCATGCCGGATGGTCAGCTTTACATGTGGAAAGATGATGAGTTGATGGCAGATTTTCCCCTGCATAAAAATCCCATCACCCAAACATACACTTGGGATGGAGATAATCTCTATATCCCTATGGAATATGAAAACCTGGCTCGGCTATACCAGCTTGGTAACAATGAAAGCAGATATGTGCTGAACATGCTTAATAGCACTTGGGCAAGCCATCCTGTGGATTTGGGTAGCGCTTTGGCTTTGCCACTAAACAAAGCAGATAACAAATCTTCCATATTTCTGCTTAATAAAGCTGATCTCATCACAACAGAATTGTTCGAGTTTGATGGCTTGATAGCAGCAAATTTAATACATTTCCGCAATAATCTTACCTCTGTGCACCGAGGAGCAGAAAATGCTTATCTTATTACAGAATTCAATTTACCTACTCTGGAAGATAACACCCGTGCACTTCCCATCCCTGCCGATTCCACCATTATTGCCATATTCAAAGCTCCTTTGGTGCCGGAATCAGAAGCAGGAGAGCTGATAGTTCAATGCCAAAACAGTGTATATGCTTTTGATGCAGGATTACAGCTACTGGAGGGATTCCCCTTCTGTCACAATCTTGTAGCAGCTTCGGATAGTAGCTATTTTGCGCCTCTTTCTTTGGCAGATGTGGATGCTAATGGCAGCCTTGATTTGTTAATTGGGGGAGCGAAGGGTTTTGCAGTTTTGGATTATCACGGTAGTTTAATGAGCCCTGCCGCACTGGTTAACGATGCAGCACCTGATTCTATAGGTGCAGGTGTATATGCCATAGATATAGATTCGGATGGTAAGGCAGAGATTCTGGGGAATTTTGGCTATAACAGGCTAAGCGTTTGGGAAGATGATTTCAGGGTAAGGAGAAACTTTCCTGTAGCATTTTCTGAGCGCAGCCGCAATTATCCCTTTATCGCTAAAGCTGCCAATAACAAAAGCTATATTTATTGTGCTGCCGATAATGGTAAAATTTTCCGCAGCGATATTGTGGATACCCCACTTGCCAATCCTGCCCTTAGCTGGAATACTGAATATGCAAATTTGCTGCGTAGCGCATCCATAGACCCGCAGATTCTGCCAAATCAGTATAGCAGTAGCAGTCTTTTTGTGCCTGGTCAGGTGTACATCTATCCCAATCCTTTAAAATCCATTTACACGCAAAAGCTTGTATTAAACGTAATGCCCAGCGAAGATTGCGAGGTGGAGCTTAGTATATTTGATATCAGCGGAACTTTGGTATTTCGCCAGAAATCATTTGCTAAAGCCTATCTTAAGAATCTGGATATTTTTTCCATCCCCTCTGAAAAACTTTGCAGCGGGGTATATTTAGCCATAGTAAAATCACCCCGGGAAAGCAAACGCCTCAAGTTTGCCATTGAAAAATGAAGGGAGACACAATGAAGCACCTTATTCTGATCCTCTGCCTTTTGTTAATAGGCAGCCTTGCCTTGGCAGAAGAAACTAACGAAAACGCCGGAAAATACGGTTATA
Organism: Candidatus Cloacimonadota bacterium; assembly: GCA_028703735.1. GTDB lineage: Bacteria > Cloacimonadota > Cloacimonadia > Cloacimonadales > Cloacimonadaceae > Cloacimonas. The sequence continues at coordinate 5,596 of JAQVMI010000110.1, forward strand.
AATTTCTGAATGTCCCCTCTGGTCCGGTAAGCATTGCTTTGGCTGGAAGAGGAGTTCATAGCCCTGGTAATTCCACAAGCTTTATTTTTCAGCCTGCAGCTTCCTGTGAGAACGGGGAGAGGATATTGGGATTATCACATAGCCCCTGGCTGATTGATACGGCTGCCAATTGCCTTAGCTATTCCTATTCTCAGCGCACTCACCACTTTGGCATAGCTATGCGTAATTTGGACTATGGTGAATTGGAAAACCGCGACGATACAGGCTTTCTGATTGGACATTATAATCCATTGGATGTGGATATTCTAACAAATTATGCCCGAAGGATCACCCCCAGCTTTTACCTTGGGATAAATGCCGGAATCCTGTATCAAAAACTGAATACTGCCACAAGTTTAGGAGCTCATACAGATCTGGGGCTTAGCTATCTGCCTCCTCTATCGGGTTCTAAATTATCTATAAGTGCCCGCAATTTGGGGCTTGCCTCCAAAACGAATCAAGAGACAGTAAAATTCCCCACCTCCTATGAGGCAGATATAAGTAATGTGCAAAAATTTGGTGAAACCAGTGTGATGCTGGCAGTTGCGGGAATAAAGGGCATGGATGAGGATGCCAAGTTTAGCGTAAGCTCGGAAGTTGGGTTGTTAAACATGGTTTCCCTGCGTTTTGGTTACAAGTTCAATTATGCTGCCGAAAACCTTTCTGCCGGTTTGGGTGTGGCTTATCGCAAGGTTCATATAGATTACGCCTATGCTGCCTTTTCGGAAGAGCTAAACGCTGTTCATAGCATTGGTGTGGCATATCAATTTTAGGATAAAGAGTTAAGAAATGCATAAAACGCTTGCTTC
>JAQVMI010000111.1 GCA_028703735.1 Candidatus Cloacimonadota bacterium
TCAGCCTTGTTCACATTTCAGGTTTATTCTGCTGATGGCTTCTTCTTCTCCCAGAATGCTGAATATGGTTGGCAAATCCGGTCCATGAGCTACACCAATAAGTGCCAGACGTAAGGGAGTGTAAAAAGCCTTGCCCTTTAGCCCAAGAGATTCCATGCAGAGTTTGCTGAGAGAATGCACCTTATCTGCATCAAGAGGAGCAGATTTTGGTAATTCTGTGGAAAACCAAGCCAGAACTCTTTGGGAATCAATGCTTTTCAGCAATTCTTTATCGGATGCTTCCAGCTCTAATCTCTCTAAAAACATTCTGCTATATTCCACAATTTCGGGTAGCAATGTACACCTTTCACGAGCAGCAGCAACGATTTTGGATAGGACTGAAGTGTTATCAATTGGCATTCCGGCAGCTTGGAAATATGGTAAACTACGCTCTGTTATTGTGTCCAAGGGTAAATTGCGCATGTATTGTCCATTCATCCAATCCAGCTTGGTAAGATCGAAGATTGCTCCAGATTTTGTAACTCTATCCAGGGAGAACGTATCGCACAATTCGTCCAGGCTGTAAAGCTCGCGGTCATCCGCAGAATGCCATCCCAAGAGTGCCACAAAGTTTAAAATAGCCTCTTTCAGATACCCTTTCGCTAAATAGCTTTCCACCGATACATCATTCATCCGCTTGCTTAGTTTGCTGCGGTCGGTAGAAAGGATTAAGGGTAGGTGAACCCAAATTGGCGTTTCCCAGCCAAAGCACTGGTTCAACCATATATGCTTTGGGGTGCTGGAAAGCCATTCTTCTCCTCTGATTACGTGAGATATCTGCATGAAATGATCGTCTATAACGGCTGCAAGATGATATGTAGGGAATCCATCACTTTTAATCAACACTTGGTCGTCGGATTGAGAGGCATCCATTTCCACGTGTCCCCTTATGGCATCATCGAAGCCAAAACGATGATTATCTGGCATTCTAAGCCTGATAACGTGCTTTTCTCCGGATTCCATTTTTTGCTGAACCTCTGCTTTGCTAAGAGAAAGGCAGCGGCGATCGTATTTTACAAATTCACCCTTGGCTTGTTGCTCTTCCCGCATTTTTGTAAGGGTTTCAGAGCTGCAAAAACAGTGATACGCATCTCCGCTATCTAACAAAAGCTGGGCATGCTGATGATAAAGTGTTAGACGTTGAGATTGGATATATGGAGCAAATTCCCCTTCGCATCCAGGTCCCTCATCAAAATCTACACCCAGCCGGTGCAAAGAGGATATCAGGCTTTCCACTGCTCCGGATACTTCACGGCTTTGATCTGTATCTTCGATGCGTAAGATGAACTTCCCTTTTTGAGATTTGGCAAACAGGTAGTCGTATAAAGCGGTGCGAAGCCCACCAATGTGTAAAAATCCGGTGGGACTGGGGGCAAAACGGACGCGGACAGGTTTCATTTATGCTCCTTAAAGTTATGCTTATTTTCCAGTAGTTCCTGTATTCTATTTATGTATAAGTGGTGAATCAACCTATAGTGGGGATGGTAGGCTGCTGTAAAGCTGGCAGAATGGCTGGGGATTTGCTCCCTTTGCGCCACTAAGTTTATTTCGTCCCACTCCGCGGAACTTGCTCTAATAGTTCTGTGTAACAATTGCTGGTTAGCCATCCAGATATCAGCAATACTGTATGAGGTGCTTTCTGCATGGCAAGATAGCAAGATTAATTCCGTTAATACCTGGCATTTTTGCGTGAATATGGCATTGCCAAGCTGTGCTGCAGGTGATAGTATGCTAAGGCTTATCCGCCAAAATCCGCTACCATTGCCAATATCCTGAAGCTGCGGGCTATAGTGTAACTCACGTATTTCATTATACTCATTGCATATTGCCTGCGAAACTTCCACAGGGTTCCGCACAATGTGTGAGGGTCCCAAAACAGCCTGATAAACCAGCTTGTAGATATCCACCAATTCCACCAAAGGATGCAGAGATTGCTCTTCTGCAATAATTTGCCGAAGTGAGCTTTCCGATAACAGATCAGCCCTCTTTAGCATACAAAACTTTGCCTTTGCGCATTGTAATCAAGACCATTGGGGTTTGGCTATCTGGAGTTTCAGGAGAAGAAAGGCTATCAGAATTTAAGGGTTGGTTCAAGATTGTCAGGTTTGCCTCGTAGCCCTCTTTTACACTTCCAGTCCTATTCTCATCTCCGCTGAGCCAGGCTGCATTATAGCTATAAATATTTACCGCTTGAGCATGTGTTAATCTTTCTGCAGGATTGTGGTGATTCATCGCAGCAAGAATGGACATCACAGCATCCAGGGCTGTTATATACCAATCGGAACCACCTGCTATGCGAACCCCTTTGCGAGTAAAACTACCAAAGCGATTCATGTTTCTGCTACGCTCTAAACCCAACTTCCGGGAATAAAATCCCTCATCACCACCCCAAAGCAAATCGAAATTCGGCTGCATTACAGGCACTGCTCCAGATTTGGCAATCTCTTCCAATAGTGTATCATCGGTTAACTCGCAGTGAATAAGCTGATGCCGCAGGTCCTTTGGTTTGGTTTGTGATAACTTGTAGTAAATATTGTTGATCTGACTAATTGCTCTATCACCAATGCAATGCACTGCTACCTGCATATTATTATCATGTGCTGAAGTTATAAAATCTTCCCAGAATTCGTCGCTTTGATAAAGCACTCCTAATGAATCGCTATTTAAGTAAGTTTCGGATAGTGCTGCTGTCATAGAACCAATGGAGCCATCTGCCAGGATGCATCCTCCAATTCTCTTTGCACCGGCTTCCAAAGCTGCTGATAGATTAAACGATTGAGGATAAAGGGTATATTCCACTCCAAATTTATCCAGATTTTCATTAAGCAGAGCGTAATGTCCGATGCTGTTTTTAGCATCTCCTACCATGGTATGGATACCGGTGAAACCACCTTTGGCTGCAATTGCTGAGGCTGCGTGATACGCTTGGAGGATGGTTTCCGGGGATATCTTCCCATGAAAAAAGTGTACTGCAGAATCGTTATCCATGCCTCTTAGCAGTTCATCTGGTTTAATAGCGGTTCCCAAAAGCATACGGGCAGCAGTGTTTACAATACAGGAGTGTCCATCAATCCGCCTAACAATCAGAGGTCTGTCGGGGCAAATTTTATCCAGCTCTTTAACGCTGGGGAAGCGTTTTTCCTTAAGGGTGTTTTCGTCCAATTGCCAGGCAAATAGGGTATCGCGCAGGTCAGAAGATGCGTAAGCACTTTCTATCAAGCCACATGCATCTTCTATGCTTTGGGCGGAGGATAAATCTACCCCCAGGGAGTATAATCCACCTTCAAAACTGTGAGTGTGTGTGTCTATAAATCCCGGATAAACATAAGCTCCATTAAGATCGATTACCTCTGCTGAGATAGGTTTAGATGTGGATTCCTGTGCATTTAGCTTCACTATCCTGCCATGCTCTATCAGGATTTCACTTCTAAACTGGGGAAACCCATCACCCTGCCAGATGTAGGCATTTTTCAGTAATTTCATCATAGCTGCCTTTGTAACAATTGGGATAACATATCATAAAACTTACGGATGGGGAAACCCATCACATTAAAATAGCAGCCATTTACACAGACAATAAACTGTGCCCCATAACCCTGTATTCCATAGGCTCCAGCTTTATCCATTGGCTCTTTTGTACTTAAGTAAGCGGATATCTCAGAATCTGATAAGGGAGCAAAGCATACCTCGGTTTTTTCGTAGTCACAAAGCGTAGTTCCTTTGTAGATTAGGCAAACTCCAGTGTAAACACTGTGCTTTCGGTTGGATAGCATTCGCAGAAAACTTCTGGCTTCTTCTACATTTTCCGGCTTGCCTAAGATGCGTTGTTCTATTACCACCAGGGTATCTGCGGCAACTATTAACTGATTTGGCTCTGTTTTTGGCAAAATCTTGGTGGCTTTGTTTTTGGCATGTTTCATAGCTTGCAATTCCGGTGCCTCATCGGAGATCGGTTCCGGAACATCAGACGGTAACACAATCGGCTGTAATCCAAGCAAGGCAAACAGCTCTCTACGCCTGGGTGAGGCGGAAGCTAAAACTATCTCTATGTTGTTTAAGATTTGATGTATCATATATTTATACCTTTGAATCATGTTTTGGCAGGGCGATGATACGTCAATATAATTCTACTAAGTAAAAAAAAGCTTGCCTGAAAGAATGGAGTTTGAAATCCTTGCTCACAAGTAAATAAAATATCTCCAGGAGGATACCAATGGAACGCGTACATAATTTTAACGCTGGTCCAGCCGTTCTGCCCGAAGAAGTGCTGCTGGAAGCACAGGCAGATCTGTTCAACTACAAGGGGATGGGTCTTTCCGTTATGGAAATGAGCCATCGCAGCAAAGAGTATCAAGCAATTATCGACGAAACCTACGCCGCAGTAAAACGGATTTACGGGCTTGGGGATGATTGGGAAGTGTTGTTTCTGCAAGGTGGAGCCAGTTTGCAGTTCTTAATGGTGCCCATGAGCTTTATACCTGAAGGGAAAACTGCCAATTACATTAATACAGGTGTATGGAGCAAGAAAGCCATTAGTGAAGCCAAAAAGCTGGGAAAACCGGTTCATGTGGCTGCAACTTCGGAAGATCAGAATTTTGGCTATATCCCCAAAACCTGGACGCTATCAGAGAATCCTGCCTATCTTCACATCACTACAAATAACACAATATTTGGAACAGAATGGAAGATAGACCCCACTATTCCTGAGGGTGTGCCTTTAATTGCTGATATGAGTTCTAACTTCATGAGCAAGCCCATTGATGTTCAAAAATACTCCATGATCTATGCCGGAGCACAAAAGAATGTGGGTCCTTCCGGCTGTGTAGTGGTACTCATCAAGAAAGATTTTCTGGCAACAGGAGCAGCAAACTTACCCTCTATGCTGGATTACCAAATTCATGCTAAGAATGGCAGTATGTATAATACCCCTCCCACCTTCACAATCTACCTTATCGGTTTGGTGTTGAAGTGGATAGAGGCGTATGGCGGTCTACCAAAAGTAGAGCAAAACAACCTTGCCAAAGCTGATTATATTTACAAAGCTATTGATGCCTCGGATGGTTTCTACAAGGGAACCGTTGCTGTGGAAGATCGTTCTTTGATGAACATCACTTTCCGTTTACCCAGTGAAGAGCTGGAAAACTTATTTATCAGTGAAGCCAAAAAGCAAGGAATGATAGGCTTAAAGGGACATCGCGATGTGGGTGGATGCCGTGCTTCTACCTATAACTCTCTTCCCCTTATTGCTGCTCATACCTTAGCAGAATTCATGAAGAGCTTCAAGGAACAGCACGCTTAATTAAACACTGGCATTCCCGTCTTAATCATGTCATTCCGGACTTGATCCGGAATCTGTTAAACTGGATTCCTGCTTTCGCAGGAATGACAGTATGTTCGTTGTATGCAAAACTATTGGGGTTAACAGGATGTTTTTCTCCTGTTAACCCCCTCAAACTGGAAAAGGCACATATCCGTAATTACAATCGCCTCTACAAGTAACACACGAGGCGGTTGTAGCTACGAGATGCAGATATTCATTAAAGACACTAAGTAATTCTCATGAGGTAACATGACAGTATTAAACTTAATCTTCCAAGGTGGCATACTAATGTATGTTCTATTGCTGATATCCGTAATAGTTATCGGCATTGTGATCGAAAAATACCGTCAATTAAGAAGAGTGAAGCGGGCTAATCGCGATCTTCTGGAATCTTTACACCAGCAGGAAAGCATCTCTGAGATGCGAAATGTGTTGCTTGCTCAGACATCTGTTTGTCCACTGGGGGTTATGCTGGATAAATTGCTTAACAGCCGTACCGAAAAACTTGAGCTGATAAATCAAAGCATGGAATCTGCTGCTAACCTGCAACTGCACGAATTGGAAAAGGGGCTGGGTTGGCTTTCCACCTTTGCGGCAATTGCACCCCTGATAGGCTTCTTGGGAACTGTGATGGGTATGGTACGTGTGTTTATGAATATCCAGGGGCAAAGCCAAAGCGGAGTGGATATTTCTATGCTTGCCGGTGGCATCTGGGTGGCACTGCTAACCACAATAGGTGGTTTGGTAGTTGGTATTCCCACCATTATTTTCTATAACCATCTGGTGCAGTATCTGGAAAACATAGTAAAGGACATGCAGGATAATGCAGTGGAATTCATCATTAAAGTTCAAAACCTAAAACAGAGCTAATCATGAAACTACGTGTATCAAAGCAAAGAATTAGCTCTACCATGCTTATTTCCATGACTGATGTGATCTTTCTTCTATTGCTTTTCTTGCTAATTGCTTCTAATTTTGCCAGCCAAACGGGTTTGCCAATAAAGCTTCCGGGCTCCACTACTTCTGTAAGGCAGAGCCACC
>JAQVMI010000112.1 GCA_028703735.1 Candidatus Cloacimonadota bacterium
GAGCATCTTTTTCTATTTTTTGAGTTAACTTTGTAATAATTGGAATGCCATTTTCATCCACAATCCCTTCGGATACAGCAATTATGCACTTTCCATATTGATTGTAAACACGGTGTACATCCTTCAAAAAACTATCACGGTGGAAGGGGCGTTCTGGCATATAAATAAGGTGGGGACCATCATCGGGATACTTTTGTGCCAAAGCCGAAGCTGCGGTTAAAAAACCTGCATGCCTGCCCATAACAACCCCTATATAAACTCCGGGCAAGGCACGATTATCTAAATTTATCCCCGTAAAAGCGGAAGCCACAAAACGTGCAGCAGAGCCAAAACCGGGTGTGTGATCGTTTAAAATTAGATCGTTATCGATGGTTTTGGGAATGTGGATAGCACGGAATTCGTAATCTGCCAGGTTTGCCTGTTCGTTTACTATCCGAACCGTATCGGCAGAATCATTACCCCCAATATAAAAGAAATACCTTGCATCGTGCGCTTTAAGCACTTTGAAGATCTCTTTGCAATATTTCTCATCGGGCTTGTCCCTTGTGGATAAAAGTGCCGAAGAAGGGGTATCGGCTACTTGTTCTAAATTGTGAGTAGTTTCTTGAGTTAGATCTACAAAATCTTCATTTACAATGCCCTGTACACCATATAAAGCTCCATAAACCCGAGTAACCTGTGAGAACTTTCTGGCTTCCAAAGCAGCACCTACCAGCGATTGATTTATCACCGCTGTAGGACCACCTCCCTGAGCTATAACTACCTTTCCTTCCAGTTTCATAACTAAAACCTCCACCACGCTATTACAATAGCAATAAATTCTTTCTGCAAAGATTTGAAACAGGGGTTATTCTGTCCAGAAAAATTATGGTGTTGGCAAGAAAACTGTTACTGTGATGGTTTTTTGTCCCTTTAAAAAACTCCCCTCCCATGCATACAACCCTAAGGATCACTACTCTGCTTTCAGTTACCCTGCAGTTACCTTGCAGGCACTTTTGTAGCTGTAATGTAAGAAAAGGGATTGATAGTATATGCTGTTGAAAGCAGGCGAATTCCATCCAATCTTCATGCCAGGTCTCAGCTTTCCACCTGAATACATACTTCTTTGCAGAAATTACTTGCAAGAAAAGCATAGCTGGATTTTATGAAACTAAGGATTATGTTTCAATTTCCCTAACATGGAGCAGAAAAGATAATCAAAAGAGGATGAATGAGTTATACAGTTTTAGCCCAAAAATACCGCCCTCAAAATTTCGACGAGGTTTGTGCACAGAATCATGTAGCAAAGATCCTGCAAAACGCTGTGTCTTCAAATGAGATCAAAAACTTGATTGTTTTCAGGTACAAGAGCTGTGGGTAAAGCATTATCAAGCAAAAAAACTGGAAAAGTAAGATTAAATATAAACGAACATAGGGTTAAAACTAAAAAAACATAGTTGAAAAACCTTTAGTTACATATAGGAGCTACCATGAACAATGATTTAAGCCCCGAGATGATGCAGAACTTTGATTTGCAGTCCGAAATAAATCCACCTGAAGCGCTAAAACAAATTAAACACTTCACCCTTAGTGAGCTATCTCCTACGGCACAAAACAGACTCCGGTATTTTGAAGGAAAATCTTTGTTCACTATGCAAAATTTTGAAGAAGCGGAAAAGATAGCGGTGGACACCTTGCAGCATGCGATATCTGTAAGGGATTATTATATCCTGGTGCATAGCTCTGTCCTTCAAGGTTTATGTTACAAACACTTAACGCTTGCTATCAGAGAAAGACCCTGTTTGGAATTGGCTTTGGAGTATGCCCTTCAATCAGAAAATCTTGAACTTCTGGTTTTTGCCAGCTCGTTTTATTTATCCTATCTGCACAGAATATCTGCTTATAATGCTGCTATGGAAGAAGAAAAACGTATTGTTGATCTACTACCTCGTATTCCTCCCTCCCACAAATCCATAAATGCTCTAAACAAAATCTCTGCAATGTACCTGGAATTAGCTAAGCCCGATAAAGCTATAAAGTATTTGGTTCAAGCGTTGCAATATGCCAATATTTTGGAAATTCCCTATTTTCAACTTACAACAATAAACAATTTGGCTACTGCTTATATCAAAATTACAGATTATGTGAAAGCTGAAGAGCTGTTAAAAAGTGGACTCGAAGTGGCTACAACATTAGATTTAAGAAGACAGATCGTACTGATGCTGTTCAATCTGGGTAATCTGATGATAGCAAAAGCTCAATACACCCAAGCTACAGAGTATTTTGACAGATGTATGGCTAAGATAATGCTTTTTGAAATTAACTCACCCAATCTTATGCTGGATTTGTATAGTAACTATTCCTTGTGCTACTGTAATTTGTTGGATTACATCCAAGCAATATCCTATATTAACCAGGCAATTGAGATATCCCAAGCTTTAAAATTGTTGGATGTTGAGATGCTGATGGAATTAAACAAGACAAACATTCTGATAGGTATGGGTGACTACCAGAAAGCTAAGGATGTTTTGCTAAAAGTTATCAAGTATTACAAAAAGGTTAAGCAATATCCCAATCTGCTTGCTGCGTATAAATCTCTGGCTAACCTTTACAAAATCCAAAATGACTATCAGCACGGCTTTGAGACCTACACAATAATAGATGACTTAACGAATAAGTATATTGCTCAAATCTTGAGCAAACAAGCTGAAGCAGACACAGCCAAACTAAGTTCACCGGAAATTTATTTCCCCATTTCGCGTTCTGCATCTGTCAGGCATAGTAATCCAGATTTATCATACGGGTTTATTGGCAGAAGCAAAGCTCACACAAAGGTGCTGAATTCTGCTTTGTTAGCTGCTCAACATCATAATACCAATGTGCTGATTATGGGTGAATCTGGTACCGGAAAAGAAGTGATAGCCCAAATCATCCATAACAACAGCATTCGTAGAAACTTTGCCTTAATCCCGATAAATGTTTCAGCTCTAACTGCCACCCTAATCGAAAGCGAACTCTTTGGTCATACTAAAGGTGCATTTACCGGTGCGAATGCTAAAAACAAAGGTTACTTTCTTCAGGCGGATAAAGGCAGCCTTTTTTTAGATGAAATTACAGAAATGCCCTATGAACTTCAAAGTAAACTCTTAAGAGTAATAGAAACTCACAAGGTTATCGCAGTAGGCAGTAGCCATGAGCTGAGCTATGATAGCCGTATAATCTCGGCAACCAATCAGGATATACGTGCCCAGATTATTGCCAACAAGTTTCGCTTAGATCTCTATCATCGTTTGAATACTATCGAGATTTTTATTCCTCCGCTAAGAGAAAGAACAGATGACATAGAGCCACTTATTCAACACTTCGTAGATTTCTTTGCCGAAACATTGAATAAAGCCAAGCCATTTCTGGATAATTCTTTTTTGGATACTATGGCACTCTACTCCTTTCCCGGGAATGTGCGCGAGCTTAAGAACCTCATAGAAAGAATGTATATCCTTAGTAACAGTTCGCACTGGGATGCTAAATTGCTTTGCCAGATAAATCCCTTTAGTTTTACAGCTACAGCATCCACAAAACAAGAGAATGAAGAGGAAATCATTTTAAAAGCCCTTATCAAAGCAAAAGGCAAACAAAAAGATGCAGCTCTGCTCCTCAATATGTCCGAACCCACACTTTACCGCAGAATAGTAAAATACAATCTAAAACAATTTACCCGAAAGGGCAGCTAAAATCATTGCAAAAAGTTTCACTTGAAATTTCACATTCAGTCGAAAAAGGTGCATTTTTGAAAGAAATCACCATTACTCATTTTGCGCAGTTTACAAATGTTTATGTTGCAATAAGATACAGATAGCAAAAACAATCTCTTAATTGGATCAAAACTTTCATTACTTATAAGCATGAAAGAAAACAAAGCCAGACACTTTAAAGGCTCTATAAGCAGTATTATTAGAATCTCGGTAGATGAAGGCGGAGGTCTGCTTGGATTTACTATTGCATATTCTGAAGATAATTTCGAGAATGTTGTGATGAGTTTTCTACCAGTTGATTACGATATAATCTGGGCAGAATTGAATCATAAACGCAAAGAACTGATCCGAAAAATGAACACGAAAGGAAGGACAAAATGACAGCACGAGGCAAAACAATTTGGATGTTGATGTTGATCATAGCTTTTCAGATGATATATGGTTTGTTAACCGCTGATACAATTTTCAACGAGACAATGGGAGCAGCAGCTACCACCACAGAAATACCTGACTACACCGGATGGTATAACTATGGTTCGGTTAATTATACCGGTACCGCTGATGCCCGTAGTACCTGGAATTCTGCCGGTGACTATCCCGGAGCCAGCGGAGCTGGTAACATCTATTTCGTGGGTGGTATGGATGATTATTTCCAGATTAGTGGAATAAGCACCTCCGGATACCGCAATATCCGCCTCAGCCTTTCGCTGTATAAATCCAATTCCAACACTACTACCGGAAATGCGGAGAACGGAAGCAACTTCAATATTAGCTATAGCGTGGATAACGGCATAAGCTGGAGACGGCTTCCCATCACTATTCCCACAGGGGCTAATACAGTGGAAACCTATTACTGGCGGGAACTCTCCGAATACCTGCCTGCTACAGATAACTTAACTTTGCGTTTCACCAATATAGGGACTACAGAGCCGGTTCATTTCCGTATGGATGATGTAACTTTAAACGGTGATAAAGACAGCATCTTTACCGAAACGATAGGCATAGGCGCAACAAATACTGAGATCGGTTCCTTCACAGGCTGGACTAACAGCTCTCCCATAGCGTTTTCGGGTAACGGATTTGTCCGGAATGATCTTCCTTCCACAGATAAATACACCGGAGCTACCGGTGGTGGTAATGTCCTGCTGGATAGTGGTCAATTTTTACAGATAAGCGGAATCAATACTGTCGGTTATTCACTACCCGTGTTGTCTGTGGGAGTGATGAAAGCATCTGCTGCCGAAAATGGCTCACGCCTCCTGATGGCATACAGTACCGATGGGGTAAACTGGTCAACCCCTCAGCCCTGCAATACCACAGCCAGCGGAACCAATCTCTGGTATCGGAAGCACTTCTCCGGTATTCCCGTTACCGCAAATCTTTACCTGAAATTCAGCAATACCTCAACCGTGGGCGGAAGCTTTCGGATTGACGACATCGGGCTTTTCTCATCCCTAAATGCCCCGACGGTTGGTTTCCCTGCGAGCTCCTTGATAAGTTCCACAAGTGCTACACTTAGTGCTAACATCATCCGTCTGGGTGGAGCCAATGTTACCCAGAGAGGTTTTTACTACTCCACTACTAACAATTTTGCCGATGGAGAAGGAACTATATTAACAGAAGCAGTTAGCATGAGCCAGCCAGGGATTTATAGCTTAGCTACAGGTGTGTTGCTACCCAATACCGTGTATTACTATAAAGCCTTTGCCACGTCCTCCAGCGGGACAAACTATTCCGGGCAGAATACTTTTACCACTCTACCAGCATCCACAACCACAACCTTCACCATGGATAACACCCTGCCTACAGGGGGAACAAACTTTCAAACTTATGCTGCAGCAGTTACCTATCTTAACGCTAATTTTGCTGCCAGCAGCACTGGCTTTACCTTCCTTGTGAAAGATGGGCAGGAGTTTGCCGATACCGGCACAAGCAATTATTACATCACGGCTTCCGGCACTGCTACCAAACAGATAATCTTCCGAAGAGATAATAGTGGCAGCACCCGCCCCAAGCTTTCCAGAACTTCCACCAGCAACAATGTGGTTGTTTTATCGGGTGCAGATTGGGTTACCTTCGATGGTATTGATGTGAAGGTTGCGGGAAACTACGGATTCTATCTTGTCAATAATGGCACCAGCACCACAAACGGTTCGCAGTATAACACCATAAAGAATTGCACAGTTACCGGCAGAGGGCTCAATACCGGTTCTTCCGGGATCTATCATAATTATTCAGCCACGCCAACCTCAGAAGCCGGTAAGCACTCTTACAACGTGTTTCAGAATGTAACAGTAACCGCAATAAAGAATGGAATAATCCTGAACGGTGTGGCTACCGATATAGAAATAAGCGGGTGCACAATAACCGCAATTGGTTCAAATCTAAATTGTTCAGGCATCAAAGCCACTAACATTACAAACCTAAAGGTTTATAACAACGTGATAAGCAATCTAACAACGTGGTCGAACTACCCCATAGGCATCAACATTGCATCTTGTTCGGGCAATGTGAATATCCATAATAACAAAATAAGTGGGCTTTGGGGAGCTTATGACGTGATAGAGACTTTGGTGTTAGCTTCAGGCATCCAGGTTCTTCCTGCCTCAGCAGAGAGTGACATAAGAATCTATAATAACATGATTTG
>JAQVMI010000113.1 GCA_028703735.1 Candidatus Cloacimonadota bacterium
GGATATGTGGCACTATTGGAGCGATAGTAGAATTTCACTTTGTACATGAAATCCATGGTGAATTGCAGCGGAGGGGTTACCAACCAATCGTTCATAGCCATAGCTGTGTTATAGCGTACCCGCATAGAATTAGGAGCGGTATCTGCATTACCTGCATAGCTTTCCCAAGTGTAGGTATCAGCATTAGCATTGATTGCAGACCAGCCAACCGGCAAAGTTGGTGCAGTAACATCATCGAAATTCTGCACATAAGGATACGTTGTAACCAAAGGATTATCAAGAGTTGTAAAACTCCAAATTGGGCAATTAACAGCATCCCCATCTGTATTGAAAGGAACAATCTGCCAATAGTAAACAGTGCTGTAAACAAAATCAGCAGGGTCATAATTAGTAGCGGTCTGTGTGGTTCCGTTCACAAGGTTTGTGGGGGGATTATCTGTACCAAGGAACACTTTATATCCTGTGGTAGTTCCACCACCAGCAGCCCAAGAGAGATTGGCGGTGTTAGAAACATTAACTGCATTAAGGGCAGGGTTTGGATTTTGAGCAGGTAGAGGTGGCTCGCCTGCAGTAGCAGGGCTAAAAGTGAAGGTTAAGCCATTTGCAGGAAAAACTGTTGCATTAAGTGTACAAGAGTTGTTATTAGCAGTACCGGAAGTTGTGGCACTCCAATCTGTTGTGGTGGTACGATTGCAGAAATCTGCATTGGAATCGCCACGTAAGCCTACTTGAATGGCTGCTGCTGTAGCGGCAGTTACTGTGCTAAAGGCACCATAAACATATTGCACCTTATTACCGCTTTCTAAAAGCTGAATCTGGAAACTAAAATCGTCATTTGCAGTGGTAGTTGGAACGCGGCGATAGTGTTTCCACTGAACAGTGAATACTCTATTGGGTGCTGTGCCGCTTGTCATGGACATCAATTCACCGGTATCACGGGATTTGATATCACGATTTAAGGCTGCAACTATATTATTAGTGGCGGTAGCACCACTGATAGCTATGTTGCTTGTAGTAACTACAGGACCCATGGCAAGAAAACCATTGGTTTGAATACTTACTTCTGTGTAGTCAACTGCATTGTAAGTGAAGGTAAAGCCCAACGGAATTGCCAAAAAATTATCATTATCATTGGCGTTAGTCCCGTGTATTGTTCCTCCGCTAATTTCAGTATAAGTTCCCAGCGTGGAAGTAAACGAATATTCGCTCACTATTGCCCAGGCACCGAGTGCTAATGCTGAGAAAATCAGCAGAAGAAGGAGTTTGTTAAGTTGTGCTCTCATAGCATCTCCTTTTCTTGGTTATTAGATATTTACTATTTATTTTGGTTCTCTTATCGGCAGAATCCACTGCCAAAACATCCAGTGTGCATTGTATAGCACGCTAATAATATGTCAAGCAAAACTTGTTCCCACTTCATTGAGATTTGTTATAATGATAAGGGAATACCGGTTCCGCTTTTTCTAAAGGTTATTCAGCAGCCTGCTTTACCTGCAAAAGCATCATTTGAATAACAAAATTATTGGGGTGCAAAACAGCAAAATGCCATCTGGTTAAACTTCCTAAAGGCATTACATTATTATTGTAAGAATTGCTTCGGAATATCTATTATTCATAGCCTTAGAAACACCCTCCCTCCGATGCCTCTGTGTTAAAAAAAAATCGCCGTGCCTGATGGCAGGAGAAAACTATGCTACGCTACATCCCAGCCTTTATCCTACACAATTATGAAGAAAATGTCTTTCAAGGCAAGCTCTCAGCCTATGTTTTACTGTTTGACATAGCGGATTTCACCAAGATTGGCACTACTATGCAAAAAGAAGGGAAACCTGGTGTAGAGGAGCTAAGCAGGTTTTTGGAAGTTGTTTTTGGCACACCGATAAACTTAGTGGAAAAATATGGTGGATTCGTAAGTGTATTTGCCGGAGATGCTTTTTGTGCAATATTTCCAGAAGCAGAGGCAGAGAGTATTGTTTCAGTGGTTAATTCCATCAGCAAACACTTCCGGGAAAACCGGATTTACAAGAGTTTTATAGGTGATATAGATCTTTTAGTGCGCCAAACCATCTGCTATGGTTCCTTGGAATGGAAGATCTTTCACAATGATCTGCAGAATGAATACGTTTTTCAAGGCATTGTGATGCAAGAAGTGGGGGTGCTATCGTTGCAGAAAAGGGAAATACTGTGGTCGGAAACTGCGGCACTTAGAATCGGAACAGAAAATTTTGCTTCCAGAGAGATCGGATATGAGCTACTGGATAATCACATTTTTGAGGGCAAGCCAGGGAAAATTTACCATCATAACAATGATACAGCTTTACTTTTCTGCCATCCACGTTACAGAGAAGTGATGCCCCAAAACGAGATACGCACGGCTGCTTTTTGTTTTGCTTCTTTAGAGAAAGTTGCCGAAGCAGAAAGAGAAGAAGCAATTGCCAAGCTGCACAATTTGGCAAACAAGTATGGAGCTTTACTAAATAAGCTGGATTTCACAGATAAAGGATTGGTTACCCTGCTGCTTTTTGGAGTTCCTCACAATGTAGGTAAAACCTTAGAGCGAATTTGCAGCTTCTCTGTGGAGACTGTGGAAAGTATTCCGGAAATCGCAATGGGAATAAGTTGTGGCAGTGTTTTTGCAGGCTATGTAGGCAGTGGAGAAATAAGAGAATATACTGCCTTTGGTCATCCAGTGAATATTGCAGCAAGGTTAATGACCAATGCCAGAGCCGGCGAAGTTTTGGCTGATGCTTTTCTGTGGCAGGAAATGAATGCGAAATACGATTTTGACTATCTTGGCTCGCTGTACTTAAAAGGTATTGCTATGCCAATGCGTTATTATCAAATAAGCCAACGAGCCAAAGATAGAGCCTGGAGTCAGGAAAACCGCTTTGTAGGCAGAGATGATGAGCTCTTGGAGATTAAAAACCTGGTGGATAACAGTCTTCAATCCATGGAAAACAGCATTATCTATATTTTCGGGGATGCAGGTATAGGTAAAAGCAGACTTGTAAAGCAAGCATTGGCAAATTACTCCATAGTTGCCTATCATAAATTTAACATCACCTGCAACACCTTTCTGCCCAAGCCTTTGGAAGCAATAAAACAAATAGTTCAAACGTATTCTTACTATAATTCTCAACTGCCGGAAGAGGCTGGAATCGCCATGTTCAAGGGTTTATGGATGGCTCTTGCACAGGGTGATCCAGAATTGCAGCGGATAGAATCCATTATAGCCTGGCTCCTGGGCTACGAATGGACAGGCTCTATCTGGAATCTCCTTCCTGCAGAAGAGAAACCCAAACAGCTAAGAAACGCCTTCATCAGCTTTATGGAGCAGCTGGCAAAGACAAAACCAGTGCTTATTTATCTGGATGATGGACAATGGCTGGCAGAAGAAAGCATGGTTTATCTGCAAGAGCTTAGTAAAAGATGCATCTCCCCCATCATTATAGTAACAGCCTGCCGATATCTGGAGAATGGCGAAAAGGTGGAATTGGGGCTTGCTAAGCACAAGAGATATGATATTGAGCTAAATTCTCTCAGCGATTCGGGTAGCTATCAATTAATTCGCTCTATCTTGCGTTTGGAGAATATACCAGAAGCAACCCTAAGCCTAATCACAAATCGGGCAATGGGAAATCCGCTATTTATTGAACAGCTTACCTCTTTTCTGATGGAAAGCGGTAGTCTGAACGAAAAAGGGGTTATTACCGGAGAGGTTAGCTATTTAAGCTCTTTCAGTATCAGCGATATCATCAGCAATAGGATTGACCGTCTAACAGAAAAGGTGCGGGAATGTATGTTCAATGCCAGTGTTTTGGGTACAGAGTTCAACATTAAGGTTCTATCGCAAATGTTGAAATCAGAACCAGCAGCAGAACTGGAAATAGGGGTTAAGAACCGCATCTGGAGGAATTTGGATGAATTGCGCTATATCTTTACCCACATTCTGATAAAGGACATAATATACCAAAATCTGATGAGCGAGAAACTGCAAGAGCTTCATCAAACCGCAGCAGAATCCATGGAAATAGTCTTTGCCGATAAGCTGGATGAATACTCTGTGGAGATAGCAATTCACTTTCAGAAAGGGAAGCAGCTTCCTAAAGCAGCAGAATATTATAACAAAGCAGGCTGCTATTTCAGAGATAAGTACGATTTTGCGGGAGGGGTTGGCAATCTTAAAAAAGCCTTGCAAATCAGAGAGCTTGCCTTAGGTGGAGCGCATACCGATACGGCAGTATCTTTATCAAATCTGGCAGCTCTGTATTTGGCACAGGGAACTTATGAACAGGCGGAACCTCTATACCTTAGAGCTCTGGAAATATTTGAAAAAACTTTAGGTGCAGAACATCTTGATACCATAATACCTTTAAATAATCTGGCAGGAATGTATAAAGACCAGGGTAAGTATAGCCAAGCCGAACCGCTCTATTTACGTGCCTTGGAAGTTAAGGAAAAAAACTTGGGAACAAATCATCCTGATTCTGCCCCATCCCTGCTAAATCTGGCACATCTGTATTGGTTGCAAGCTAAATATGACCAAGCCGAACCTCTATACCAAAAAGCCATGGATATCTATGAATCAGTTCTGGAGGCTCAACACCCTGATACAGCTAATTTACAGAATAATCAGATTTCGATTTATCAATATCAGGGAAGGAATACCCAAAACGAATCTCTTTACCAAAGAAACCTGAAAATAAGAGAGATTGTGCTTAGTGATGAACATCCTGATACAGCAGGATTGCTAACGAATCTGGCAAGCTTGTATTGGTTGCAGGGCAATTATGAGCAAGCCTTACCGCTATATCAAAGAGTGCTGTCAATTAGAGAAGAACAAAGGGGAGTGGAACACCCTGATACAGCAGTAGTAATGAACAATCTTGCCAGCTTGTTTGATTCCCAAAATCTGTTCGATCATGCCGAACCACTTTACCTGCGAACTCTGGAGATAAGGGAAAAGGTGTTGGGCAGTGAACATCCCCTTACAGCACAATCGCTTAGTAACTTGGCGGGGCTATATGATTCCCAGAACAATACCGGGCAAGCTGAACCGCTTTACATTAGAGCTTTGGAGATTAGAGAAAAGGTGTTAGGGAGCGAGCACCCGCTTACAGCACAATCGCTTAATAACCTGGCAGTGTTTTATGATTCTCAAGGGAAAAATGCCCAAGCTGAACAGCTATTTCTACGTGCCCTGGATATTAAAGAAAAAGTGCTGGGCGCAGGACAACCAAACATGGAGACTTCCATGAATAATCTGGCAGATTTATACAATTATCAGGGAAGGTATGATCAGGCAGAACAACTTTTCCAACGTGCCTTGAAAGTTTGGGAGAAAGTTTTGGACACAGGACATCCCACCATGGCAACTTCTATGAATAATCTGGCAGAGTTCTTTAGCTCGCAAGGAAAATTCGACCAAGCAGAACAGCTTTACCAACGAGCCCTGAAAATTTGGGAAAAGGTGATGGATACAGAGCATCCCCATACCTTGAAAAGTATTAAGGGATTGGTGGATTTATATACCAAAACTGGCGAATGGGACAAAGCAAAAGTGTATCAGGAAAGGCTGGATAACATCCTAAAAAGACCCGAGTAATTTCCGAAGGTTGATAAAAGTCCTGAAAGTGCACAAGCTGTTGATAAAACCCAGAGGGGCTTAGTCAACAGCCTGTATGTCAAGTGACAGTTTCATTTGTTAAAATGCCAATTTGGGTTAGTATTTTAGTAGAGAGAGTATATGTGCAGGATTATAGCTGAGTATGCGCTCCACTTTGTGGATTAGCAATACAAACACTGTATCATTTGTTTAAAGGAGTCTCGTGTGAACTTTACAATTGTAAAAGACCGTCAGGTACTATCACTTATTGTGGTATTAGGCGTAATAGCCGTGTTCATCGGTTTTGCTGGTTTTTCTTTTCTTAGAATTCAGGAAAATACATTCAGGCAGGCAGAACTGGATAATCTTCAGCTTATCGGGCAACGTAATGCAGTTATGCTGGGAAATTGGATAAATGAGCGCAAGACAGATACCAGGCTAATGGCGTCAAATCCTGAATTAGCAGAAAAACTGAGCAATTACCTGCAAAACAGATACACTAGGATAGATAGCTCTTACATCGCTGATAGGATGAACGCATATTATACTCAGAAGAAATATCAAAATGCCTTCATCACGGACTTAAGCGGTAAGGTTTTGTTTTCTCTGTTTTCTTATGCTGAATTTGGTGAAATTCACATAAATAACGATTGGGCTATGGCTATTACTACCTCTAATGTAAAAATGGGAGACATCAAGCGGAGTGAGCTTTCTCCTCAGGATATCGTGTTGGATTTCTATACTCCCATCTACATGGATACAAAAAAGCAA
>JAQVMI010000114.1 GCA_028703735.1 Candidatus Cloacimonadota bacterium
CTTCATTAGCAGGATTCCAGGTACGATGATAGTTTTTCGCAACAAAGCGCACAGTGGTGTAATCCGCCATTTCTGCTTTTATGGGTTGCAGATGAAATCCGGTTTGACTTTCGGAAATTCGGTAGCCAAATTGCAGATAGCAATCCTGCCTGGAATAGCTGCCCTGGTGCATTCCCTTGCCCTTATACTCGAATCGGTGATTCAAGGGATAAAACATACCGTCCACATATCTGCACAGGGTAAGCTGTTCCTCCCCTGCCTGAATTGGAATTCCGCTTTCATCTTCAATCTGTACCCAAAGGTGCATGGTTTCCTGGGAAGTTTCAGAGCGGTTTTCCCAAATCTGTTTGGTAACATTATAATACTCCCAATCGCCATCCACAAATATTGTGATAAGATCGGGGATACGGGAGAATTCTGCCGGTATGCCATTGGCTCGCAGCATATTGCATGCCAGAATCCGATATTGCACACTGGAAAGATGCTTTTCTGCCTGGGCAATATTTAGGGTTAGCAAACCGGATAAAGCCTTTTTATTATTCACTTTGTGCTTCTTTGCCAGCTTAAGCATCACCAGTTTCACCCTGTCACGTGGGGCTGTTCCACTCACCATAAAATGTTCCGGATACAGCCTCGGTTTAGCATTTTTATCATAAAATGGCAGGGGTAAATCTTCGTAATATATGGTGGGTGATAACAGGCTAAGATCCTCTTCTCCACCACTTAAATACGGCTTTTGCATCAGAAAATTAGCATATAAAGCCTGGAATTGCACGGCAGATGCCTGCCATAAAAACTTGGGATCGTGCATCAGCAGAAACTCCCAAAATTCCGCCTCTACAAAACTTTGAGCTTGTAAAAAATGCTGCAAAGCCAGATAGTTGCCTCTGCATTCCTCTGCCACTGCTATAGCAAGCGAATCCATGTCCGCAGGAATTGTTTGCCTAAAATCTTCTGTTTTCCGGTTCCAAAGCTGCTTTTCTGCCTCCACCGCCTTTCGGTAAGATTCTGGCTGAGTATCCCACTGCATAGGATTTGAAGGGAATTCCATCAGTTGGGATTGAGCTTCAAAATCCCGGACGGAAAGATGAATTTCCATGGATAGCGTATCCTGGCTGTTAGAGGGAATAAAGCATAAGGCTTTTTGGTTATTGGCGAAAAGAGATAAATAGAAAGCACCTCTCCCTACGGTGAAATTTAGCAAGCCTTGTTCATCTGTATCAAGCGCGGTTAAAGCTCTTAAAGAACCCCAATTGAAAACCATGGGGATAACCCTTACCTTTGATGCAGCCTTGCCACTACAATCCCAAACCTTTAGCTTAACAAGTCTGCTGCGCTCTTTGGCATAGTTTCGGGTGGAATTTATCAGGGTATCATAGGTTCCCCGGGATAACACTTCATCACTTTGGTCGGCAAGGCTTCCATCTGCAAGGATTAACACGGTTTTATCTATCATTCCGCTAAACCAGGTTTGATCCGGATACCAGGCAGCATCCATATCGCCAGTGTAATGCCATGCCCCATCCAAAAACACTTCAGCCCAGGCATGATTATTATCCATGTGTGCCCACCAGGGTGCAGTTGCCGGTCTGGAAGGCAATCCCACTGTTCTTGCAGCGGCTACAAACAGGATTTGCATCTCTTCGCATCGCCCAATCAAGGATTTTTGCGTAATATCCAAGGGAGTTTGATCTCTGCCGGAGGTTTGTTTAAATTGCAGCCTGGATACGCACCATAAGGTGGTAGCCCTAAAAAGGCTAAGCTCGTCAGAACAGGAATCTATCACACTTTGCAAGCCATCCTGCAACAAGGCTTGGCGATATGGAGTAATCATTTCGTCGGATACAGTTTGCTTTGCTATGTAAGAAAGAAAAAACTCTGGAGTAAAGCTAAGCTGCTTATTGTGCAATAGCTTAGAAATTTCCTGATAATTGCTTAAAATGGTTTCCGGGGTGGAAGCGCAAAGATTGGCATTGCTTTCGTATGCAAGCAGATACGCCATTAGGATATCCGGATGTTGTTTTAGTAAAGCCTGATACTCCTTTTTACAATTTGAAGGAAGGCTTTTAAGGATGCGCTTGGCAGGTTTTATCAGCTTTTGGTAAAGCTGTGGATTGCCTTTTTGGGTAAGCTGCGGAGGCAACCCCAATATGCAGCTAACAGAGAGTAATATGATGAATAAAACTAAGCACTTTTTCATCGTTTCTATCGGTTCCTTATATAGTTTTAGTCGTTTCTGTGTAGAGGTTTTAGTCGGTTTCTTTGTTCGTTTTGGTGTAGCTGGTTTCTGGCTCGGAAAGTGCCAAATTAAGAGATTGCCACCACTTTTCTGCTATTCCGGAGTGCTTTTGTCATTCCGGAGTGCTTTTGTCATTCCGGAGTGCTTTTGTCATTCCGGAGTGCTTTTGTCATTCCGGAGTGCTTTTGTCATTCCGGACTTGATCCGGAATCTATTCTTTCTGGATTCCTGCCTTCGCAGGAATGACAGCAGATGTTGCATGGCTTGAAAAGTTTTTAGCACAGTATCTCTGGCAGGAATGACAATCAGGTTATTACCAATCCAGCAAATTTTCTAACATATCTCCCGGCTCCATAAAGCGAATTTGTTGCATTTTCAGCTCGAACAGCACAAAATCAGGATCAGTGGCTTCTTTCCAGTAAGCATAGATAAATTCTGCCCAATCTGCCACATCTTTTCGGGTATTTTGATCTGCAACCTTGTCCATTTTTCCGCTACCACGCAGGTATCCGGTATTATTGTTAGCAGGAATCAGTAAGCAAAATTCTGCCTTGCAATTGTTATCCAACTGGCTTGTTTTATCGTCTCTGCTACCTGTAGCGAAAAAGAATCGCCCATCTTTTACGATAAGGGTCATGGGACGTAAACGTGGTTGATCTCCCTCGCAGGTGGCAAGGGAAACCATCTGAGTCTTTTTCAGCGATGCCATAATCTTGTTTTTCATGGAATCTCCTTAATTAGGTAAATTGGGATAAAAACAAAAAGTGCAAAAGCACTATAGCTGTCAAGTATCCAAATTCTGCATTAGCCACTTTTATAGCCCAAGCCTCTTTTCTATGCTCCATTTTATACTTTTCAGCAGGTAATCCAAGGTTATGCCCACAATTCCAATAACGCCAATATATGTAAGCATTTCCCGGTAGCGTAGCAGATAGCGGAAATCTAACAATCTATATCCCATGCCACTGGAAACACCAAGCATTTCGGCAGCAATCACGGCACTCCAACCAACTCCCCAAAGCACTCTGAAGATATCTATAAAACCAATTATACAAAGCGGTAATTCTATATGGGTAAACAGATTCCAGCCAATGGCTCCATCC
Organism: Candidatus Cloacimonadota bacterium; assembly: GCA_028703735.1. Taxonomy (GTDB): domain Bacteria; phylum Cloacimonadota; class Cloacimonadia; order Cloacimonadales; family Cloacimonadaceae; genus Cloacimonas. The sequence continues at coordinate 3,343 of JAQVMI010000114.1, forward strand.
AGTTTGGCTTGTTCCAAAACTGTTTTGGGCAAACTGTGCAATTGCTCCAGGCTAATTATCACAGCATGAAACACCAGCGAAATCAACAGGGTGATGCCTACGGCAATTTCTCCTATCCCCACCATCAGGATTATTAGCGGAAGCCAGCAAAATGGGGAAATGTGACGCATGAAATTTACCACCGGCAGCAGCACTATAGATAAAGGTTTTATTTTGAAGCAGAGATAAGCAATACATAGCCCCAATATCCAGGAAAGCAAAGTCCAACCCCCTACTCTTACGAAAGTGATGGCAAGATCGTGCAGCAATAAAGGGCTATTTGGCATAAGTATCCCAATAAACCTCACTGATAGGGGGGATTTTATCCAGATATTTAGAAGCAATGGAAATTGCAGCCATACGTGCCTGAAAATCTATTCCGCTTTGCTGTAAGCCCATTTTGAACACCGTATGTTTTAGAGCTTCAATGGTTTCAGCATCTGTGGTGCCATAGTTCTGCGCTATAAAAAGCTGCATATCCTTACTTTGGAAATCTATCTGGCTAATGGCTTGTTCCAGATTGCTGTAAAGCTGACGCAGCAATTTTTCCTTTGCATTATCGATCTGTTGTTTATTAACCGCCAAATCGCAGCAGGGATGTGCACCATAAGTATCGCCAAACCAATGCAAAACATTGAACTTATCCACAAGCTTATTTACCACAGGCACATATAATACCGCAGCTTCCAGTTCCTTTTTTTGCAATGCGGAAATTGCTTCGTTGGGGCTGCGGAAATAAACCTCTTCCGCCTCAATGCCGTTTTCAGCAGCATAATCCTGCCACAAAACATCCAGGGTGGAGCCCTTTAGCAAGCCGATTCTCTTGCCATTTAGCTGTTGCGGATTATGTACTTCCCGCTGCACAACAATGGCATCGGTCTCCCGTTCAAAAAATGAGATTGTTCTTATGGGATAGCCTTTTGAAGCAGCATTCCAAACATAGGTGAAGGGAATTATTGCCACATCAATCCTTCCTGCGATTAATGCTTCCTGAACTTCCCAGCCACTACTAAAAGGGATGCATTTGTATTGCCCTGCATCCAGCCAACCTTTGCTAAGGGCATAGCTGAGGGGTAAATGATCTATGGAAGGCTTTATAATCCCGATTCTAAGGCTGCTATCTGCTTTGCTGCAGGCAGACAAAATCAGAATCATAACCAGCAAAAATAACGCTGCATGTTTCATTAATATACTCCTTTAAAATAATAAACGCCACCCCGATTCTGTATCAGTCAGGGTGGCTTTTTTAAAATTCTTGGAGCCTATTGCTTAACTGCTAAGGTCAATTTCTTGCTCTACGGGTAAATTGTCAAGTACCGCAAAGTAATTTCGGCAGTGCTACAATCTAAATCTGGAGTCGATGCGGCTTAAAATAATCACATCAAAAGAAATATCTACTTTAGCCGCATGGACTACAGTGGGACATGGAGGGATTAAAGATGGCTCTCTTTCTTAACGAGTGGGTTCTATAGTCTGAGGTGTGATAATCTTAGAAACAAGGATTTAAGGAGGTAAGGATTTGGAGGATATATCAAAAGAAAGACATAATTCTACCTGATCAATTTTGATCACTTCATAATGAAAATCCTGAAATCCTTGTGAAATAGTCTTCACTCCTTATGAAAGAGAATCGATTTTTTTCCTCTTGTCATTCCTGCGAAGGCAGGAATCCAGATTTGGCATGTCCCAGTGATAACATTCTGTTAAGCTACATGTTACATGATTTTCACGATGTGGGTTGAAAAAGTGGATTCCGGATCAAGTCCGGAATGACAAGCTGAAATATCCCAAAACCAAAGATATTGCTTGACCAAATTCCCAATAGTCAACTTTAATGAAAACTGATTATTTCTGTGGGAAGAATTTGGAGACAATATGGATTTTGGTAATGGCGTTGCAGTTAGGATGGACGCAGCTTTACGGCTGTTGCACCATAACTGCAGAAAGCTTGTTTCGTGGATATTTGGGGACGAAAAGTAGGATATACCCCTTTAGCAGATAGTGTTATTATATCATACGGAGGTGAAAGGATATGAAAACAGCTCAATCCAGGCAATATAACCAGGCAGCAATTAACTATACCAAACTACGCTATAAAGCGGAAGAGGAAATTGAAAGGGTTCTGGAAGAGGATTTCTCCATGGCTCAATACTACGATATCTTTGATAATAAGGATGATCTGGATGCCATCACAAACGAAATGCTCTCCAATAATGTCCTTCTTAGCCCGGCGATTGCACCGCGTATATACTCTATATGTAGCGAGATACAGCAGAAACTTGGATTTGCGGAGCAGATAGATTTTTACCTGCAATCCCACACTGAAGTCAACGCATTTTCTATAAATGGATTCGGAATTGTTCCGCACATTATTAGTTTCACTTCTGCCCTAATTCAGCTTATGACAGATGATGAACTGCGCTATGTGATCGGGCATGAGATTGGGCACTTGATCTACAAACACAGTAAACTGAATATTGTGCACCGCTTCCTTAATAAGCGGGAAGATGAACGGCTTCCGGCAATGATAACCCTGCATTACCTGCGCTACATAAATTATGCGGAAATAAGCGCAGACCGAATTGGCTACATTGCCATGCCAGATATAAATGTGGTTACCAATACTTTCTTCAAACTTACTTGCGGTTTATCCGAGCAACATCTCAATTTTAATGCCCCGGAGTACCTGAAACAATTGGATAGAATAAAGGAAATCGGAACTGGCGATTTGTATTCATCCCATCCCAATCCCATGATCCGTATTCAAGCTCTGATGGATTTTGCCGCTTCGGAACTTTCGTCTTTTGGGATGGATGCTTCCTTAACGGCAGCAGAACTTGATGAACGAGTTGACGAGCTGATGCGGCTGCTGGAGAAGCATCCCAAAAAACAAAAAGACTTGATGATTGTACGTTTTCTTGCCACCCTTGGCATGTATTTGGCTACCTACGATGAGGATAGCTTCCAGCAAAAATACAACCAGCTTTACGATT
>JAQVMI010000115.1 GCA_028703735.1 Candidatus Cloacimonadota bacterium
CTTTGATAAGCAGCTAAATAGCTTCAAAATAAATGAGATAAGAGTTCGGGGAAACCTTCATGTAAGCACTGCCAAGATTTTGGAATACTTGGATCTTCAAAAAGGTAAAACCTATAGCACCGACACCATTTACCACGCATGTCAAAACGCTTGGAATTCGCAGGTCTTTAGCACTATATATCCGTCTTTGGAGTGTTACTCACCCAGCGAATACATTCTTTATATCTATGTAAAGGAAAAAGACCGGAAACACCTGGCTTTGAATCTTGGATACAGCTCTGAAGACAAGCTGGTAGCTGGAGTGGTATTATCCTTAAATAACTACCTGCTGAAGAATTCTAAACTCCTTGCAGAAGTTAAGCTGGGAGGAATGAATGAATTAAACGTGGATTATGTAAAGAATTTCGGCGAAGAATGGGGAGCTTATTACCGTCTGTTTCCTTATGTAAACGAAAAAACTATGTATAATTACACAAACCACTATCGCACCAGTAGTATTTCATCGCTTAAATGGGGATTTACAACTGGTATCGGGGTTTTTGCAAAGGATATTGCCATTGCCGAACTTTTCTTGTTTAGCAGCCAGAATAAACTATACAGTGATATTTCCGAAACACCCTCCCTTCAAAAAAACAGCGTTGTAAGTGGCTTTGGTGTGAAAGCCTATCACGAAAGCCTGGACGATTATATCTTTCCAACTTCCGGTTCAAGGCTAATGACGAAATTCAATTTTGCACGTAACGTGGAGATAAGCGATTTCATCTACAACAGCTTTCAAGGGAAGGGTGAGGTATATATTCCTCTAACAAAGCGATTACGTGTAGGCATGTCTATAGACTATGGAAGCTACTTTAATGCTGACCCTGTAGATATACTTGATTCGTATATCATAGGTGGGTCTGGTGGATTTATGGGCTATTCCAGATACGAGATTGGTGCGCCATACTATCAAATTAATAGCTGGGACATAGCCTATTCTTTACAGAAGCGCTGGAGACTTTGCGCAGGCATGCAGGGTTTATCCTATTCCGATAGCAATGTATGGGCTCTGGAATCTGATTGGGAGTATTGCTATTATGCTGGTATTGGTTTTGTTAACCCCATACTCCCTTTAAAACTAAAGTTGGCGTTCAACGAAACCGGGAAGATGAATAGCTTCTTAAGTATTGGTTACGATTTCGATTTATTCAGTTTTTCCCGCAATTAGTGTGGTTTAATTACTGCTGCCTTAAGCTTGGTTATGGTATCATCACAGATCATCCGTGATTTCTCGGCTGAATCGCTTTCCACATAAATCCTGATAATTGGCTCTGTTCCAGATTTACGAATATGAACCCAATGCTTGTTACCAATTGCTTTTATCCCATCCTGAGTATCTAATTTATATCCAGCGAAAATATCGGGCACTGCAGCTATTGCAATATCCATAGTGGAAGCTTCGAAGCTAACCTTGTCCTTGGCAAAATAATACTTTGGCAGGCTGTCAACAAGCTGAGACACACTACTTCCGCTTTCGGCTATCAAGGCTAAAATTAATGCTATTCCAGCAAGGGCATCACGGGTATAGTGAACTTCCGGGCAGATTATGCCACCGTTTCCTTCGCCACCTATGGGAGAAAGGATTTGTTGCATTTTTTTTCCAACGTTTATTTCGCCAACTTTTGTCCGGTGAACAGCTACTCCAAAGCGATTGGCAAGATCATCTGTAATCATCGAGCTGCTTAGGTTTACCACCAGATCACCTGTTATTTTAGGTAATACATACAGGGTTGCCAAGGCAATGCTCAGCTCTTCCCCAATACATTTCCCCTGCTCAGAAACAATGGATAGCCTATCCACATCGGGATCTGTGGCAAAGCCAATATCTGCTCCGTGGAGCTTAACTGCTTCTTCTAATTGATGCAGGTTTTCGTTTAGTGGTTCTGCAGGGTGGGCAAAGATACCTGTTGCTTCAGAATTTATCTCGTACACAGTGCAGCCAAGCTCTTTCAATAATCGAGGAGAGATCAATCCTCCAGCCCCATTTACAGAATCTATCACAACCTTAATTTTCCTGACTCTAATACTTTCTACATCAAGGTAGGGGATAGCCAAAACCTTAGCAATATGCCTATCTATGGATTCATTATCGCTATAAACATTGCCGATTGCGTCCCATTGTGACCAACAGATTGTGTCCTCGATACTGCCAAGGAAAGCAGCAGCTTTATCCGCTGCAAGAAACATCCCATCTGCATCTACGAACTTCATAGCATTCCACTGTGGAGGGTTGTGAGAGGCTGTAATAGAGATTCCACCTATAGCAGCAGAATCTTCCACTGCCAAAAGAACGGTAGGAGTAGATACTATTCCTAAATCCGTAACATCACAGCCAACACTGATCAGGGCAGAGATTATGCTGTGAAGCAAAGATTGCCCGGTTGTTCGTGAATCTCTGCCTACAATAATGTGAGGTTTTAATTCGGGATGATTGGATTTCTGAAATTCTCCAAATCTTGCGGCAAATTTTTGTACGATAATAGGATTAAGGGTGTCTGCAAAGACACCCCTAACACCGCTAACGCCTGTCATTAGCTTGCTCATATTATTTACATTCCAAATTTTGTTCTATTATCTACAATCTTGGCTTCTTTCTTTAAGGCATCATACCATCTATTCCAGGAGGCATCTTCCAAGCGTTTTTTAATTGTTTCCTGAGCAGCTTTATCTTTGGTAAAGGCATTAAAATCCGGTTTCACACGTTCGCTGGCAGAAATAATGAAGCTACCTTCTTTTGTGTTTACCAATCCAGAGCTTTGTCCTGCTTCAAGTTTTAAGGCAGCAGTGGTAAAGCCTTCAGAGACACCAACGTTCGGCACATTGCCACCCTTCTTATGTAGGGGTAAATCCACAACCTTGTAGCCTTCTTTAATTGCTGCGGTAAAGTATTCTCCCGAAGGATACTTAGCTGCAAATGCATCTGCTTTCACCTTCATGGCTGCTATCTTCTTCTCTTTTTCCAGCTGGTACTTAATCCGAAGTTTAATCTTCTCAAAATCTTCGTAGTAGGTTTTCTTATTGTCGGTTAGCAAAGCGATTATTTTACGGTTTTGCTGGTCAGTAAGTACTTCGCTAATAGCCTTTTCTTTGCCTTTGCGCATGAACTCTTGCAGAGGAGCCAGGTTTCCTATTCCAGGAATATAATCCTGATCGTGAGGAACCCAATCGCTATCCTGAGCTTCAAGCTTCAATTCTTTTGCTGCTTTGTCAATACCCTTTTTCTTAATAAGCTTGCCTGCTTTATCGGCATCGGCAACTATGCTGGCTTTGGTTTCTTCGGATGCATCCACTTTCAAAAGAACGTGGCTTGCTTTAACCTTGGGTCCTTCTGGGGTTACAGCAGAAATGCTATCGCAACGGATTATGTGCCAACCAAAACTGGTCTTTACAGGTTTGGATATTCCACCAACCGGCAAGCCAAATACTGCTGTTTCAAATTCTGGAACCATTTGTCCTTTACCAAATACACCAAGTGAACCACCGTTATCCTTAGAACCAGGATCCTCGGAAAACTCTGCTGCCAAGGCTGCAAAGTTCTCACCCTTAATGGCTCTGTTGTAGATATTGTCAGCGGCTTTTTTTACTGCATTAAAGTCTTTATCCGATGGCTTTTCTTCGAATACAAGATATTTTATACGCGAGGCAGGACCCTTCTTGAATTCGGTTTCTTTGTTTTTTGTATAATACGCTTTTATATCGGCATCTGTTACTTCGCTTACTGTAGCTAAATTGTAATCAAACCAAACAAACTTTCCGGTTACAGTGTCATTTTCTTTGGCGTATTCATTTTTTAAACTATCTATAGTAACTCCGGATTTGGCTTTAATCTTTTCCTGTAGTATCTGGCGGGGAAGATAGCCACGTACATAGTCTTCCATCATCACGAAGAACTCGGGATTATTCTTCAGGGCTGAGAGGTATTTGGATTTATCAAAACGACCATTGGTTTGAAGTGATTCGTTTTGCATCAGCTCCTGAGGTGGATTATTCTGCATTTCGGTAAGGATATCATCATCGGTAACCTTAATTTTGTGCTTTTTAATCTGCTGCTGCCAAAGGATATCGTCCACCAGGGATTGCCAGGCTTGGTTTTCGATGCTTTTCCGGGTGTTATCATCCATTGGCTGATCTTTATACATCTCGGCATAGCGGTTATACATTTCCTGTATCTTCTGTTGATACATTTCTAAAGTGATCTTAGTTCCGTTTACTTTGCCAAGATATGGCTTTGGAGTTAGCAATTCTACCAAACCCATAGCACCCATTCCTAATATAAAAATCGCTGCTATGAAGTAGATAACTATCTTCTGTTTCTTTCTCAAATTCTCGAGCATTTCTATCCTCCACATTGGATCAAATTTCTTCTGTGAAAGCCACAATTTTGAAACAGTTATTTTGCACAAGGATTTTTTTGTAAAAGTGAAGGAAAGTCAGGTCTAAGGGTGAAAAGGTGAAAAGGTGGAAAGGTGTAAAGGTGTAAAGGTGAAACACAGCTTAAGATTTGTGCGCTGGGGAAATTGATTCGCTCTTTGGTCATTTTTAGCAGCCTGCTTCCAGTATCCTTGCAGCTACCTTGCAGCTACTTTTGTTCCTAAAAGGTAAGTTAAGGGATATATGGCAGAAACAGTTAGAAACAGAGATGAGTTAACCAAGGTGCAAAAATTACATAACAAATTGTCATAGATGGATTAAGCAGTGTATTCCAAGGAATTATCAAGGTAAGCATTTCCTACTGCTGTCACGTCCTATTTGATTACTCAATTGAAGCAAGAGAAGTCCAACCTTTTTGCCCTCGAAATTAGTGAGGAACAGCGAATCCAACCCTTCGATCTCCGTATCCTGTTCCACCTTTCCACCTTTTCACCTTTTCACCTTTCCACCATAACAAACTACATAAAACATATAAACGGTCTCGCCACTCCAGCCCTAATTCTGGTATGGGGTTCTAAATAGCAGTGCTTTCCGGTAGCAAGCTTAAGGGTTTCACAAAAACTTTTGCTGAATTGTTTTGCCCCAAAGGAATCTGTGATAACTACACATAGAGGCAGGCTTTCATTACCTGTGTTTACTACTCCCAGTTCCTTTTGCAAAAGGGTAACTAAATCGGTTTGGTTTAACCCGGGGCAGATAAGCCCTTTCACTTGGTATTTTATAAGTTTATTTATTAGAGCAGTATCCGCGCACGCATTGATGGCTACTATCTTTTCATGCAGATTAGCAGTATCAATTTCATCCTCGGTTTTTAGGTAGATAAATTCTCCATGAGTGCAGATGCCAACCCCCAGTTTCCCTTCCAGTTTTGTTCCCTGGTAATCTATCACGATCAAATCATTACCCTGAACTTCAGAAACAGTTCCATGCACATGTGCAAAATGATTGTGTGGATTCATTTTATACTGGATAGTGATCTCTGCGGTTTTGGTATTAATCTCGTATATTTCTCCTGTGGAAGGTGCTTTAACAAAACAGGGTTCTTCGCCACTATCGTTAGTATCTAATCGCTTTGCCAACACATCTCCCTGGTGCACGAATTCACCTAAGTTCTTCTTAAGATATCGCAAAGCCAGGCGCGGCTTACATCCCATCTGTTCTGCTAAATTTATCGTTACGGGTTTGCTGCTGTAATCTTGGATTTCCGATAAAACCAAAATCCCGCTGCTATAATCAATAAACTCCAGTTTTCCCCGAATGGGTGAGGGGAATTTCTTGCCGATATATTTCTTAGAAGGAAGTGTGTCAAATTGCCTAAGAGGTGTATCGAAATCTACAATATCGCCTGCAGAAACCAGAAGAGAGCTGCGGATTAAATCCTCGGTTAGGTCATCCACACCCAAATATGGGTTTACAATAAACAAACGCGGAGGGGCAAATTTGTTTGAGGCAACGATATCATCGGGGATCACGCTGTCACCTGTTTCCACCATCACATCCCCTTTGTAGGGAAGGTGTATCATTTTGGTAAAGCTCCCTGTTTCTGGAGTAGTTTCATTACAAAAAGCTGCGACATTTGGCACAATTTCTGGTAGGGATTTATACAGCCCCAGTTCATGCTCCAGAGGTGGGCAATAGGTATCAGTGTTTTTTCGGGTATCTATCAAAACCGGTAGTTCAGTTTGTATCTGTTTAGCTTTACTGTCATACTGCAAGATGCTTTTTCCCAGAGGCTGGATGTTCAAAATACGCTGCTTGTCTGCCGGTAGATAAACTATGCTATCCGGCATTATGCTCATTTCCCTGTTTTTGCCATTCTCGGTAATTGTTACTTGCAGCACAGGCTTTTTGTTATTAGTGCTTTGATGTGGACGAATGTGCAGGGCAAGCTTAACCATGCA
>JAQVMI010000116.1 GCA_028703735.1 Candidatus Cloacimonadota bacterium
ACCAAGCATAATTCTGTATCCCAAGCGTAACAAATGAGCTTGACTACTGAACCCTAAATTACGGTTTAATAGCGATATAACAGTTACCAATGGAATTAATACCACAAGGAGATAGTTTAGAAACTGCGCAGAAACCCTTAAAGCTGCCGATGCTCCTAACCAAGATCCAAGTAAAGCAAATGCACCGCTTGCCAAGGCAACTGGGATGTCAATCATCTTGGCACGAAAGTAGTTTAGGGTAGAGAATAATGTACCAAAGCAGGAAGAGAACTTATTCGTCCCCAAGGCTAAATGTGGAGGTAAGCCAACACTCCAATAGGCAGGTAGTGATATTAAACCGCCACCTCCAGCTATGGCATCTATTAATCCTGCAAGAAAGATAAAGGGTAAGGCTATGGCATAATCTATTGCGGTTAGATGTAATGAAGCGATAATCATAATTCTGCTTTGAACTCCAGTTTTAAATCTTGTCTGCCTTTTTGTTTGGGATAATCTGTAAAGCGATAATCCAGAGAGATACTGCTAAAGCTATTCATTCGGTAAAATATGGTTGTGTTTAAAGAGGGAATCCAGCCTGGTCTCTTTTGTGGCAGAAAGCTGAAATAGCTACTGCCAGACAAATAATTACGAGTAAGGCTGGCAGAGGCTGAAAGGCGATACTTTTGCATCCATACACTGCGAACTGTGGGTGTAACAGTATAAGAACTTAAGCGGTAGTTTTCACTTCCATCCAACTTTTCTCCGGTTTCTGAAGCATATATAAGCTCAGTTTGTAAGTTACTTAAAGTTGCAATTTTCTTTTGAACTAACAGACTGAAACTTTGCATTTCAGTTTTAGATTGATATCTTGAATCGCGGATCGAATCTAAATTTACCTGCAATCTGCTACTTAAGTCGCCTTTACTTTTTACATCAAGTTGAGCCGTTCGAGTAAGAGAAGAACTCCTTTCCTGAGTTTGATATCTTTGGTCTAAAATTCGGTCAAAGGCAAATTGCAGATTTCCTGTAATTCGATTTGGTAAAATATCCAGCCAGAGATTCTGCTGATAGCTTTGTTTTCCATAAAGGGTATCGTTAGTATTAAACACAGTTCCGGGATAAAATATATAGCTCTTCCAATCGTCTCGGTTAGAGCTTTGCTCGCTAAGATTAACGGTTGTATCGGTTTGCCAACGTTTGAACATAGTATTATTTATCAAATTCCCCGGTTTCAAGTAAAGAGTTAACAGAGTATTGATTTCTGAGCTTAGTGACCCATTGGGACTTGTGATATAAATATAATCATAATCTCCCTCTGTTACGCTAACTCCGGTACTATCATACAGCCCTATTCCATTGCCGATGTAATGTAGTTCCCTTATTTTGGGGTAGAATTCGGTTTGATTCAATTGGTAATTTGAATATAAACTTATGGCTTGCTTAAAGAAGTCATGACTTAAGCGGAAATTTACCAGATCGTAATTGGTTTTTGGGTTTGCGTCTCCCTCTTTTTTTAGTTCTTTATGTGTAAAATCCAGATCAAGACGTCCAGAAGTGCTATTGATCATTTGCCGAAGGGCGTAGGTCTGAGATGAAGAAACCGTTTTCCAATTATTGTTCTTCACTCTTGTGGCATCATTACTAAAAGAAACATTGGTTAAATAAGTAGCAGAATTGCCAATGCTTACCGCTGGAGTGAATTTTTGATACCCACTTCCTATCTGCTTACTCTCCAGCCTATTTAGCAATCCATCCAGTTTCAATTTAATCAAACCAATAGACCAAGCGGCTTCACCTTGATGGTTTTGCAGGATGTCATCCGGGTAAGTTTGCTGAAAATAGCTCTGTTTGGATAGGGTGCTGCGCAAATTTAGTGAGGGGATAACCGAAATTGCCTCGGAGTTTGTACTAAAGCGTATGGCTCTTTGCTCGTATAAATCATATATATCTTTGTAACGAAGCAATAGGGAGGTCTTCCACATTTGCTTGTCGAGTGTAAGAACTACATTGCTCTCATGCTGGGCCAATGAATCAGCGCTCATAAGTGAGGCAAAATCATATTCCTGGTTTGGATCTCTATATTTCCCCAAAAGAAAACTATCAGCTCCTCTTTGTTCGTGATCAATCCGGAGCTTCAGCAGGGAAACAGGTATTTCAGCATAGAAATAGGCAATACCACTGTAATTATCGGTAACATTTAGCTCTGATAAACTGTTTTTGTCATAATAAGAACCCAATGTTTCCACACCTGCAGAGATTGCATCGCTATCATAGACTATAGATAGATCCAGGTTAGCTTGCTCTTCGGGAGCAACAAGTCTTTTCTGAGGAAGCCAAGAGCCCATGCCAATTCCAAGATAACGAAACTTGCCGGGTGAAAATTCTTCATAATCTCCATTTCCATAACCAACATAACTGAAAACAACGGTATAATTGGCCGTTGTGTCATTGGGAGCATATTCGTAATATACGTTTCCTAAAGAACTAATCCTCCTAAGGTAAACTCCCACTCCCGGTTCCACAGAAAACACACCCTCGCCCCATGCTTGACTATCTCCAGAACTATGCAATGAATCCAAATCTGCTGCTGTAAAATTATAAAGAAGGGGAGAATTTTTATCATCCTGCTGCCAGATGAAATGGTGGCTTATTGATAGATTTGGGGTTACTAAAAACCTGGTGGAGTTCAAATAGCTACTTTGAGGATAATAATCTGCAGTATATTGAAACCTGGCTAATACAGCATTGGTAGAGCTTATCAGCCTTTTAAACGAAACACTCCCTTCTGCATAGTCTATGCTATAATCTACTCCACGATTCCATAAACTCCCATCTACATATATCTCTTCACTTCCAGAGATTACAATAAATCCTTGTTGAAAGTCATTTGCTCTAAGGTAATAGGGACCCTGTTTGCCATCTAAAATATCAAGTGTTAGGGATGTAGTTTTACCGCTTCCAGCAGAATATGCTGCTTGCATAAAATGTTTGTTCTTATACCAGGCATTTATTCCTTCAAATTTCCCGTAGTATTCCATATAACGAGTATCGGTGAACTTCAATTCCACATCACCCATTGCAAGTTCGTATCTATCACCATAGATCTTTAGAAATACATTGTCCAGAGAGCTTAATTCTTTAGAATCACCTTCTGGAGATAGTTTGGATTCGCTATCAGACAATTGAGCTGCTATAAACACACCCTTGGCAAGTTCTCCACTTAGGTTTACAAATAGTGACTGTTTCAATCCAAATGATTCGTCGTCCGAAAAAGTGATTGCAAAAGTTTTTGCACCCTTTATATCAAGTTTGGTATCTGTAGTAAATATGGAATTACTACGGCGTTTTATTGAATTGAACAAACTATCAGACCGAGCCTGTGGTGCCCAGCTTTGTAATGGTTGTGTAAGAGATGGAGGAACTAAAAAATACTCTATTTTTAGCTGAATCGTGCTTGTCGAGGGTTCCCATTCCAGATTTGGTAATGGTATAGAATCGTTGGTTGACATATCCGGGCGATGGGGAAGAGGTATGTTTAGCAATTTAATGGTGGAGTTCTTATAATCAATTATATAATTTATACCATTCAGCAATAGAGTACTATCAGCCCAAACAGATTCACTGTGATGAATAATGGGAGAATCAGATAGCTTATAAAAAACTATTCCTTGTTCCAGAGAGATTGTTTTGCTTTGAAAAAGGCTTTGTGCAGCTATGGGGAGCAGGCTTGTTAATAATAGGAGTGCAATAATAATGATCTTGTATGGTATCAAAAGATTAAACTTTATGTATTACGTAAGTTACTACACCCCAGATTACAAAATCCACTCCCTCGTGAATGTGAATGGGTAGAAACTCGTCATTTTCGGGCATCAGATAATAATCTTGTTCTACAATTCTTAGACGCTTTACGGTTAACTCGCCATCAACAATAGCAATAATGATGCGTTTATCTGAAGCTTCCAAAGCTCTATCCACAACAAGTATATCATCTGGTAATATTCCTGCACCTATCATAGAATAACCATCTACCCGAACAAAATAGGTAGATGCTGGATGAGAAATAAGGTGTTCATTAAGATCAAGCTTGCCTTCAATATAATCCTGAGCAGGCGAAGGGAATCCAGCATTGATTTTTGATGCCATCAAAGGACGCAAAAGCTTCTTGCCTTTTTCGAAGCTATAGATTGCTTTTATAGAGCCGTCGTTATTCTCGTTTTTCATATAAATGGAAAGGACGGGTGGAGACCACCCGTCCTGTAAGGAAAGTTTTATTTGGGCATTTTCTCAAGCATGGATTTCACTTGCTTTCCATATTTGGGATCATTTTGAATACGCTCAAGATCTGGCTTTGCTGCTTTATAATTCTTGGATTGGTAGTAAGCCAAGCCGCGTAACATTAAAGCATCGGAATTATTTCCAATAGTGCTTAAGGTGATGGAGGCATAGTTTATTACTTTAGACCAGTTCTTTTGAGTGTTGTAGTTGCTGGCAAGCAATAGGGCAAGCTGAGGATCGCGATCCAAAGCTACAGATTTCTCGTAATACTCCACCATCGATTTCTTGTTATTCAATTCGTCGTAGTTTTTTCCGATCATAGAATAGACTTTGGCAAGTTCTGCATTATCGGGCTTGGTTTGTACCAATTTTTCCAAATACAGGTTTGCGTTTGCCCAGTCTTTTTTTGAACGGTAGAAATTTGCCATTCTACGAAACATATCAGCATCTTGCTTCAAAGCCAGAGCTTTGGTATAATACTTTTCTGCTTCTATCAGATTTCCTCTTTCCACATAGCGATCTGCCAGATTGATATAGGCTGCGGGATCATTTGATGCTTCGGCATATTCGATCAAAACTGCATAAGCGCGGGCTTCATCTTTAATGTTTTCACTCAGCACAAAAAACTTTGCATTCAAGATTTCGGGGTCATTAGGCTGAAGCTTTAGAATCTGATCATAATAAGTGATGGCTTTTTCGTACATGCCACCATTTTTTGCAGTTATTGCCAAGTTGTTATAAACTCCTAAGATGTTTTGTTGTAGTTTTTCCGGAGTAATTTGAACAGGATTTAACGACTTGTAAATCCCCAGGGCATTTTCGTAACTTGCGATTGATTCACTATACATTTGCATCTCACCACTTTCTACAGCCATGTCGATATGGGATTTGGCAATGTTCAGATTCATCTTTTCTACATTAAGGAGGATGGAATCACTTGGTACAGCTGTAATTGCAGCCTCATTGAACAGGGTGATAGCTTCAGTAAACGAAAGCACTGCATCGTTATAGAGCTTTTCATCGTATGCATCATTACCATTGGCAGCAGCTTCATGTGCCAAGGCTAAGGGATTGCGAACAGGTTCTAATGGTACTTCTACTTGTTTGTTTCCACCACAGGCGGAAAGCAGCAGTAGTATTACCAAGCTTATGAAAGTCAGTTTCATCAGTTTCATGGGTAAATCCTCCAGATTTTCTTTATTCCTAAAGCTACGCCATGCCAGTTTTTGTCAACCTAAAAAAGTAGGGCGCAAAAATAAAATATACTCTTTGCAGAATATTTTCTACAATTCATAATACACTTTAATGCACTGATAGGTAGTATCTTAAAGTATGCCTATGATGCTAATAATCAACACTTATACGCTAAATGCGAAAATTGTGGAATTATTTCTGTTGACAGAAAGTTAGTGCTATGCTTTTATTTATCCGAAAGATCTCTCACTCTTATCACAACAATAGAAAGGAGGTATTATGAGCAGAGACGATTTAGTAAAAAAGATTGCAGGTGCAGCTGGCATTTCTCAGAAAGTGGCCGGTATTGCCCTTGCCGCAGTACTTGAAGGCGTTACCGAAACCTTAAAAGGTGGCGGTAAAGTTTCATTGGTAGGTTTTGGTTCTTTCAGCGTCGCACAGCGTAAAGCTCGCAATGGCATCAATCCCAAAACCAAGAAAGCTCTGAAAATACCGGCTCGCAAGGTCCCTGTTTTCAAAGCTGGTAAAAAACTTAAAGAGGCTGTGAAGAAATAACTCCAATGTAATTCACAATCCTTAACTTGGCAGGAAGTTTATACTTCCTGCCATTTAATATATACTCACTTTTTTCTGTTTCATAGCCACATTTGGGATACTATGGGTTACTGAAAGCAAAATACCAGAAGCAGCAACTTAGTGAAGCAAGCAAAAAAAGTGCTTGACTAAATACCAAAGTTTAATTTTCATTGGAAAAAAGAGAATAATATTTAGAGGTTACCATGAGATTATCGATTGAAAAGAAAGATCTGATTACGCATATACAACATTTGGCTACGATTGTTCCTGCCAAGAATACATCCTATCTTAACTAATTACCTTATTAATGTGTCTCAGGAAACTAATTCTGTTCGCATTACTGC
>JAQVMI010000117.1:0-4108 GCA_028703735.1 Candidatus Cloacimonadota bacterium
GGTGATCAGGATTTTTCCGGTTTTGCTCTTATTTGGGGTTTGGATACGCACAAAATAGAGCCCGCTGCTAACTGATGAACCATTAGAATCGGTTAAATCCCAGCTAATTGTGTGTTCGCCACCGCTCATGGGTTTGTTTGCCAGATTGCGAACCAATTGTCCCTTTATGTTGTATAAGGCTACGCTTGTTTCGCATTGTTCCGCCAATGAAAAGCCGATTCGCACAGCACCATCTCCTTTGCCTTTTATTCCTACAGGGTTGGGGTAAACCTCGCAGAATTCTATCTGGGGTAGAGCCTCGTTTACGATAACTGGCGTGGGGGCATTTTGCACATAAAGAGGTGCATCAAAATTACCGTGATTAGTGCGTAATTGGTTATTTTGGGTTGCCACTACGTAGTATTGCACCCCCAGATTGCCTAAATCTTCATCCGCAAAAGCAGTAAAAGTATTTGTACCGCTTAGGATCATGGGAGTGGAATTATATACTAAAGAACCCATGGGGCGATAGTTTAATATCAGGCTTAAGCTCTGTGAAGCTGTTGCATGCAGCGACAGGTGAAAACCTGAGGTGGGATTGTAAGTAGCTACTTCGCTGGAAAATATAGTGTGGTGTTGGGGCGAAATCGCTATTGAAAAGGGCTTATCAAGCGGTTCGGATGAGGGCAAGGTATTAGATGTCTGTCCATCACTGGCTACAATATAGTACTCCAAACCAATTCCTGTAACCTGTCCTGCGGGAATTGTAGCACGGTATAAACCTGCTGCAATTGGAGTTAATGTAAGTGAAGAGTAGTTCTGAGTTCCGCTACGCCTCCAGAGTAGATTAGCGGATTGTAAAGAGGGAGCTACACGATCAGATATGGAAACATCCAGGTTTAGGCTGGTGGATGCAGGAACTGAGTTTTGGTCTAAAACCTGCAAACTGGGCTGACGGTGGATTATTGGAGAAATCCCCGGCAGGTAAAAGGCATAGTCTTCAGAGCTATTATTACCAGCACTTGCCACCAGTTTCACGATCCTGCTCATGGGATCATTTATATTTACACTGGAAGTATAATGCACGGTGTATAGCGAAGAAATATAGTTTCCTATTTCATTGATGATAGCATTGAAATTGTCATAGATATAATAGTATGTTCCCATGGGATTAGTCTCCTGAGCTATTGGGAGATATTGGCTTACAGACACTGCGTTGCTAACATTAAAAATGGGAAAAACCACCACATTGTTTGGAATAAGCCTTTGCGCCAAAAGATCACCACCTGTCCAGGGTGTAACACCATCAGCTTCGTGAGCCGAGGCATCGGTTAGCATGATCATCACCCTGGAAGCTCCGGGACGCCAATTGAAAATGCTGCCTTCTGCCATTGCCTCCATCTGATTTTCGGGTCCATCACCACCGCTACCGATTCCATGTTCGCCCAGGGAAATATTGTTGATTATGCTCATTATCTCCTGATACTCTGTGTAAAACATATACTGGTTGTAAACATACACAATATCTCCATATACCACAAAACCAATACGATAGTCTATATTTTGCGTATCTAATTGACTCATGAAGCTTTGCATATTTGCACGTACAGAATTTATCTCATCGGACATACTGCCGGTTACATCCAAAACGAAAACAATATCCGCCGAAGAAACAAGCTCTTCATCATCAGGTGTGATAACAGCAAAATTGTTTTGTTGTTCTACAGAGTTTTCATATATCGAAAAATTGGCAGGCTCAAGATCAGTGATTGGTCCGGATGGAGAATTTACGGATGCAGTTAGATACACCGAAGGAAGATTGGAAATATTTATCCCGCTAACGTTAAGCTCCATTGGTAAAGGTTCCACAGCATTGATATTCATGTTATCCAGATACCAGCCGGTGGCAGGAACCGTGGCATCTGTTACCAGATGAAATGCAAGCCTAATACTTCTCCCCTGAAATTGAGTGATGTTCAGGGCTGTATTTCGCCACAGGTTTGCGCTGGTTCCGCTACGTGCATCTATTCGGGAAGTGTTATTA
Organism: Candidatus Cloacimonadota bacterium; assembly: GCA_028703735.1. Taxonomy (GTDB): domain Bacteria; phylum Cloacimonadota; class Cloacimonadia; order Cloacimonadales; family Cloacimonadaceae; genus Cloacimonas. The sequence continues at coordinate 2,024 of JAQVMI010000117.1, forward strand.
TCACAATGCACTTCCACATAGCCAAAATCATAATCGCTCTCCAGCTCGAACCATTCTTGGAAGCTAAGCTCCACATAGCTGGCAAAAGGAATCTGGATAAGGGGGCTGATAGCTGTTACATTGGCAGAATTGGGGTAAAAACCGCTTAGATTTGTGCCCAGGCAGGTATTCCCTTCTGGAACAGATTGCGGACCCATGCTTGGCGAACCCATTTGCCAAATACCACCCACATTCCAACCTGTTTCACTAACGAATCCAGTACTCCATACCAGAAACCTGTTTCCCTTCTGAGCCTTAACGTTCAGCTTTGATTCCCGTAAAGGTGATTCCGGGAAAACATCGAACTGCCCTTTTTTGGCTATGATCTGTTGGTTAGCATTTACCACACTGATCATAGCAAGAAAAAGGCAACAAATTAGAATAACGGTTGCTTTCATCTTGATCCTCCTTGTAATATTCCTAATTTAAGCAGCAATATCTGTTCCACTTCAAAGTATTATTTTGGAAAAGGGATGCAGCCAAAGAGTACTCTGTTTGGCTTAAAATTCCGCCCCAAGATATCTTTGAACTTTGGAATCACAATGAGGGCGGAATTTTGAGTTAAACGGGAGAAGCAGGATATTGCCGGGTTAACTACTTCTGTTTAACTCAAAAAAAAGCCACTTTACAACAAGTATACAAGCAAAGAAAGGAGAAGTGGCTATTTTTAAAGTCAAACGCCCACGGTGAAACAAGAGAACGGGCAAAGCAGGCAGAAAAAACTCCCAAGCACTGTTTAGGCTACGGGTTATATTCAACTTTTGGGACATGGAGATTATTGGTAACACAGCTTATGTCTGCCAGGGAAATCGCCTTGGTATTTATGATTTCTCCGAAGCAGTAGCCAATCCTGATAACCCCGACATATCTAATCCAGTTATTCAGCTTAGCAATTTTCCCAATCCTTTTAAAGAAAACACCACAATATCAGTAAGGGGAAAACAGAAAACACTCCTTGTGAACTAAGTATCTATAACCTTAAAGGGCAAAAGGTTAAATGTTTGCATAGCGGCTACTTAGGCTCTGGGGCTAACACTATACAATGGAACGGTTTGGACGAAGCTAATAGACCCGTGGCAAGCGGAGTTTATTTATCCAGGCTAACACAAGGTAACACCACGATTACCAAAGCTTTGCTAAAGATTAAATAAGGCTGTTATTTTGCAATAGCGGGTAACTTTTGCTATTCTGGTGAAGGAGGCTGTGCTTTGTCTGCTTTACAGCGGAGGTCTTTTGGCTTTCACTTTTACGCCTGCCAGCAATCACTAAAGTAACCACAATCAATATTCTCAATCAACCCAATAACAAGCTTTCTTGCTTTATAATTGTGAGCTAAAACAAAATGAAACCATCCAACGATAAAGACTGTACTGTATCTGTTTCCCATTACCGAATGCCAATAATACCTAAGCTGTTTTTTTTACAAAGAGTAAAAGAGTAAAAGAGGAAAAACAGAGATTTATGATAAGGCAGGAGTCATTTGCACCTTACACAATTGCATATTTATCTCCCACTTCAGCGGTGCAAAGGACTCGTGCGTGCACTGTTAACAAAAGCCCTATGCCGGCAACATATCATAGCAATGGGGTGAAACCCCTCGTAACACAGGAACAAGTTGAAAAAAAGCCCTTCATGGGCGTAATACCATAGCGAGGGTGTGAAAACCCCTCGTAACACAAGAACAAGTTGAATAAAAAGCCCTTTATGGGCGAAATACCGCAAACCCCCGCTATGAAAGGTAAATAGATTAGCGCTGAACAGGTTAATAGGGATAAAATAACGGATTTTAACTTGGCTCAAAATCCCAAAAATCCCCAATATCCTGTTTATCCTAAATTCTATTATCATTATTCAACATTTATGTGTCGCCCATAAAGGGCTAACTGGTGTGTTTATCCATAGAAACGAGGGGTTCCGCTACGCTCCACACCCTCGCTATGATATTTCGCCCTCCGGGCTATTATCGTCTAACCCCTACCGTCTAACGTCTAACGTCTAACGTCTAACGTCTACCGCTGACCTTCTAACACCCTGAAAACCTCGTCT
>JAQVMI010000117.1:4118-6317 GCA_028703735.1 Candidatus Cloacimonadota bacterium
TCTTCCCGCATGCCCCGCATCAAACCAAGGCTATCAATATCGCCATCTCCACGCCCATAGTCCTTAAAAGCACGAATTCTATAGAACATATAAGGCGAAAACTGTCCCACCCTCGAATGGGTGTAATTCAAAGAAGTAGTCCAGCCTAGGAAAAAATATGTATCCGCATCTATATCGGAAGAACCGTTAAAGAATACAAGATAGCAATCCGGCTCTATGGGAGTGTGTTCTTCAGTTTCGGTAACCTGATCCCAGCTTAACACTGCATTGCTACCTTGCATCACCAAAGCAACATTATCAGGCGGTAAAGGTGGCACATATTGCCCCGTTCCGCTTAGCCGAATAGCTGCTCTGGGTAAATTGACAGAATTATTGTACACAATCAGGCTATCCGTAACAGCCCCCGCTACCAATGGTGTTAAGCGGATTTGAATAGCTGTGCTGTCTCCTTCCGCTATCTCAAATGGCAAAGTAATTCCAACCACCTCAAAGGGCGTATCTGTTAGCCAGAAAGCAAGCGAATCCACTGTTAACACCGCTGTGCCAAGGTTCTTTAGCCACAGCTCCTGTAAGGTAGTTGATGAGCCAAGATACACATTGCCAAAGTTTAAAGGCGTATCTGAGCCAAGCTCCAATTCCGGATAACGCGGCAGCACGGTAATATAATCCTGCTTTGTTAAACTCGCCGTGGAATCTGCCGAATTGGTAGCGGTTAAGCTAACAGAATAAACTCCGGCATTATTGTAAATATGAAGAGGATTCTGTAGGGCAGAGCTTTCCCCATCTCCAAAATCCCATAGCCAATTGGTGATAGTTCCGGTTCCAGCGGTAGTTAGATCAGTAAAATGTACCGTTAAAGGTTCAAGTCCGCTTGTTATGTCCGCAGTAAAATCTACTACAGGAGGGGTGTGAAGCGTAGTTATTGCGAATACCGAATCCGACACATCATAAACAGTACTATTGTAATAATTATACACCTTCACCAAACAGCTTATCGATGGATTGTTAGGTACAATCCAATCGTACCTACCCACCGACGCAGGATAAGCTGAAGTTTGGATAGGTAACCAGCTTGTCCCATTATCTATACTGTAGTCTATTAGGACAAAGGAAACCCCTACGTTTGACCATAAAATACTACGAACACTTTGCACTGTCAAGACTTCATTCCCATTTGGAGCAATTACGCAAACCCGTTGTTGTATTGTAAATAGAGTATCACTTGTGTCATAAACATTGGAAGCATCAGAATCAGAAATACGCACCATGCATTGTTCAGAATTTACACGAGGCACAGTCCAGTTGTATGTTCCAGATGATGCACTTACGCTTGCTACTATCTGCGCCCAACTACTACCATTATCAATTGAATAATCCAGATTAACATTTGTTACATTGGTGTTTGTCCATGTAATTGCATTATTAGACCCTGAATCCCACATCTCTGAGCCATTGGGAGCTACAAGGTTTAGTTTGCTTATTGTAAAAAATTGACCGCTTGCTTGAATCGAAGCATTCACTTCAGAAGTTATCCGAATTTTACTGTTAGTAGAAGGAGTATCAGGAACCGTCCAGCTATACATTCCAAGGGCTACATCCAACCCAGCTGCAACCGTTGTATATGATGTACCAGAATCGGTTGTTATTTCCAGCTTTACTGTGCCAGATAGGAACCTTCTACTCCACGTAATATTGCAAACTTTGCCCGCCTGTAACTTCACCCCAGTAGCATTCGGATAGCTGACTCCTAATGATACTACTGAAAAAATACCGTCTGATACATCATTTATAGAGCTATCTGCAGCATCGCTAATTCTAACCAAATATTGGTCTGAGATTGAGACAGGAAACCAGTAATGGCTGCCGGTAGAAGCTGAGGTGCTCCCAGTTATTTGCCACCAGTTGCTTCCATTGTCACTCGAATATTCAAGCTTCACATTCGCTACATTGGTACTTGACCAGAGAATTTGTTGATCTGACATACGCATATAAAATTCATTACCATTGGGTGTAGTTAACACTAACTTACATATAGTAAATGAATAGTTGGAGACGTCCAAAATAAGAGGATCTAATTCAGATTTAATACGGATTTTACATTGTGTCGAAGGAGTAAACGGAACAGTCCAAGAATACGATCCCAAAGTTGCATCGACTCCTGTGGCAATAGTTGTGTATGATGATCCATTGTTTGTCGAC
>JAQVMI010000118.1 GCA_028703735.1 Candidatus Cloacimonadota bacterium
AGATATAGAGCAGTGATTTCCAGAAGCTGATTCCAAATATATTAGCTGCGAAACCACCTGTCCAAGCACCGGTTCCGGGTAGCGGAATACCCACAAATATTGCTAAGCCAATTGCCTCATACTTCTCTATAGCTTTGCCTTTACGTCGGGTTCGGGCAAAAATCCAATTCGTGAAACGAGCTCCGTGTCTATTCCGGCTAATAGTGCGGAAAAACCAATCCATAAAGAGCAGGATAAAGGGAATTGGTATCATGTTTCCTATCACAGATAATACCACAGCTTCCATCCAGGGTAGCTTGAATAGCAGAATTGCTACCGGAATACTGCCACGTAACTCAATTAGGGGTAGCATAGAGATTATCAATACTATCCAGGTGGCACTTAAGCCCTTATCAGACAACCAAGCCACCGTTTTATCTGCTAAAGTGTTAGAAAACAAAGGCAGGCTAACCAGCAGTAGCAGAACAGCTACAAGCAATACTCTTATATGTTTTGGCAAATTAAAACTCCTTAATTGAATATATGATTTCACAAATATCAAAGCAGAGAATTCTGTCAATTCTCTTTTCAGTTCCTTTGTAATAAATACGGTTTTGCTTGACAGAAGATGTGCATATAAAAAACTTCGCAAACGTATAATTTAATGCTCATAGATAAGGCAAGTAAATACCGAAAAGGCAGTGTATATGAAGGCAAAATACAGTTTGGCATCATCTCCAAGGGATAACCACCTACGGGGGAAGCGAAGTCAGATAAACGAAATGGTGGACACTTTTTTTAAGATTAGTCTAAACCAATGTTCAAAAGGAGAGTTTAATGCCTGATAGCTTTAATCCCATTATAAACACACCTTTTGATGAACCATGCCTCCATTACGACACTAATCTGGATGGCACCCTGAATTACAAGAGAAAGCTTGAAGGGCGAAGACTTTACAACCCTATGATTTCCCCTGTTCCAGCGAAGAAATCCTCGCAGCAAGAAATAAATATATCTATTCCGAATGCAGCGGATGAACACTTAATAAACCAGATCAGAATTGAAGTTTCTATTTGGAGAAAAGCAGATTACCCTGGTATTACAAGAGTTGGTAAAGTATTACTTACTTACTGGTTTAGTAATATTACCCGCAATCGCAGATTATTTTTTGCTCAAAGGGAAGCAGTAGAAACGGGAATTTGGTTAAATGAAGTAGCTGAGAGATCGAATAATGGTCAATTCATCTTAAACCAATTGCAACACAACCAGATAATTAATGAGAGTGATCCGAAATACAATCTTCCAAGGGTTGCTTTCAAAGTTGCCACGGGTGGAGGCAAAACTGTAATTATGGCAATGCTAATCCTGTATCACTATTTGAATAGGCAAGAATACCGGACTGACACAAGGTTTGCAGATTACTTTCTTATCTTAGCTCCTGGAATAACTATTAAAGATCGTTTATCGGTACTTAGGATAGATACAACAAGTCTCTATAACCAGCAGGATTATTATCATTCCATGGATTTAATTCCACCTCAATTCGAGCATCAGATACCAGGTTTAAATAGTAGAATTGTGATTACCAACAGGCATTCTCTGGAACGAAGGGTGTATGCTGGAAACAAAAAAACCCCCTTTGATGGGAAAATGAAACCAGATGGTAAGAAGGATGATAACAGAGAGGATTTTAGCCTTGTCATGAAGAGAGTACTGGGCAAATTCAGAAAGGAATCCCGCTTGTTAGTGATAAACGATGAAGGACATCATTGTTACTATCCTAAAGCCAAACCAAGCGATACAGAGGAAAAGAGAGAAAACGAAAGAGCTGCTGTCTGGTTTTCCGGGATTATGGAGATAGCCCAAAGATACAAATTAAGCGCAGTTTATGATCTAAGTGCAACTCCCTACTTCTTGAATGGCTCAGGTTATGCAGAATATACTCTATTCCCTTGGGTGGTGAGTGATTTTGGCTTAATTGAAGCAATGGAATCCGGGCTGGTAAAGATACCCTTTATGCCGGAAAGCGATGATACACAAGAGCTAAACGAAGCGAAACTGAAGAACATCTATTTACACGTGAAGGATGACCTGCCCAAGAAGCGTAAAAGTAAGCAAGAATTATCGGATCAACCGCAATTGCCAACCTTAATCAAGAATGCCTTGGCGCAATTTTTTGAGAATTATGAAAAAGAATACAATAGGTTCATAAAGGACTATGAATCTTCGTTTATAGATGCTCCACCAGTGTTTATCGTGGTGTGCAACAATACCAGCGTTTCCTCCGAAGTATTCCGCTATATTGCAGGTTATGAAAACAGCAACGGACAAATTATACCGGGGCAGCTTGATCTGTTTAGCAATTTCGACAAGCAGTACCGAAACCCTCTTGCCAAGCCTCCAACCCTGCTGATTGATTCAAATTCTTTGGAAGAGAGCGAACAGATTGATGATGATTTTAAAAAAGAATTCGCTCCGGAAATTGAACAATTCAAGCGGGAATACAAATTCCTGCACCCGGATAAATCTGTGGAGAACATTACCGAAGCAGATATCTTGAGGGAAGTGGTAAATACAGTTGGTAAGCCAAAAACTCTTGGTTCTCATGTCCGCTGTGTGGTATCTGTTTCCATGCTAACCGAAGGATGGGATGCCAATACGGTTACCCATATCATGGGAATCAGGGCATTTGGCTCTCAACTACTATGTGAGCAAGTGGTAGGTAGAGCTTTAAGGAGGATATCTTATGAAGTGATCCCTCCGGGAAAGAAAAATGCTGGAATGTTGTTACCGGAGTATGCCCATGTAATTGGCGTTCCCTTCAATTTTATGCCGGGTGGGACAACTCAGGTTGCCAGTGAAAGACCGGAATACCATCAGATAAAAGCCTTGCCGGAAAGACAGCAGGATTATGAAATCTGTTTCCCTCTGGTTAGGGGTTACCGCATTGAATGTGAGAATGATGTTATTACAGCAGATTTTAGTAAAGTGGAAAAGTTCGAAATTGATGGATCTAAGTATCCAACAGAAACAACCATGGGTACTCCTTTTTCCCCTGAAATAAGGAAACTAACCCTGGAGCAACTAAAACAGAAACGCAGGCATGAACTGGAGTTCACGATAGCCAAAAACTATATTGCATTCCAGTTTCCGGATTACAAAGAAAACCGGAAATTCCAATATTTCCCACAGATACTAATGGTGGTGCGCAACTGGCTGGATACAAATATCAGCTTGTTGGGTGATGCTTTTTTGAATATGCTCTTTCATTACGAGGCAAGCAAAGTGTGCCAACAAATACACAGGGGCATAGTGGCAACCCAGAGAAACAAGGAAAACATCACTCCCTTGCTAAATTCATACAATCCCATCGGTTCTACCAGATATGTAAATGGAATTACATCACGAGAAGTGTATTCCACTAAAAAAAGCCATGTAAACTATGTGGTGGCAGATACAGAAACATGGGAGCAAATTGCAGCTAAAGCTCTGGAGGAATTGCCTCAGGTGAAAAGCTATGTAAAGAACGCCTTTCTTGGTTTTGCCATACCTTATGTGAAGGATGGAAAAGATGAAAAAGCCTATTATCCGGATTTTATTGCCAGAATTAAAACAAGCACCGGGAAAACCATCAATGTAATAATAGAGATCACCGGCAGGAACAAAGAAGACAAAGACATAAAAAAGTGGTTTACCGAGAACCGTTGGCTGCCTGCGGTTAATAAGATAAGAAACGAGCATCCTGAGATAAGTGATGTATGGTCTTTTATAGAGATAGAGGATGATATCCGCGCTATAAAAAACAACTTAAAAGATCATATTGCAAAAGTAATAGGAGCAGACGATGTTAATAACTGATACCAAACATAAAGACAAACGCATTTTGATACCCTCCAATGAGGAAGCCGGCATGGAAAATGCCAATCCGCTGGTTAAAGAAAAAACCAAGGCAGAATACCCCAAAAACCCTGTAGTAACCAGAGGACAAGACCCGGAACTATTTTGGCTGGGTAAATATGGGAAAGATGAAAACGATGACATCCTGAATGTGGATATCCGTTCGCTTTACAGGCACGAGCATATTTCACCCATAACACTGATAAATAACCTGTACAGCTATCAGCAAGCCGAACAGAAAGATATCTTTGATACTTTTGGCAATGGCATCCCGATTTACGAAGAAGATAAAATTCCGGCATTCTATAAGCATCATGACAACTGGTCGAACCGCTTAATCCTTGGGGATTCGCTATTAGTGATGAATTCCATGCTGGAACGGGAAGGCATGGCAGGGCAAGTGCAGATGATTTATATTGATCCGCCCTATGGGATAAAATATGGCGGAAATTGGCAGATAAAGATTAATAACCGCGATGTGAAAGATGGGAAGGATGAACATCTTAGCGGGGAAGCGGAACAGATAAAAGCATATCGGGACACCTGGGAACTGGGTATTCATAGCTATCTTAGCTATCTGAGAGATAGACTTGTGGTGGCAAAAGAATTGCTTACCGAATCCGGCTCCTGTTTCGTCCAAATAAGCGATGAAAATGTGCATCTGGTGAGATGCCTGATGGATGAAGTGTTTGGGAGCGAAAATTTTATATGCGAGATAGTCTTTCAAAAGACGGGAAGTGAAACATCTGATTTTCTTCCGGCAGTTTATGATTATATCGTCTTTTATGCAAAGAACAAATCATCTTGCAAGTTCAAACCTTTGTATACAGAGAAATCGTTTTCTACTAATGAATTTAATCAACTCATCGATAGCAATGGAGTTATAAAAGGATTTTCCACCGACGATAAAACAAAAGGTACGATACCACCGGGATGGCATTTGTTTAAAAGCACAGACTTAAACTCAAGAACGGGCTCTCAAAGCTCACAAGCTCCCTTTGTTATCAATGGAAAGACCTATTACCCTAGAACTGGAGCAAGTTGGAGAACAAGTGTTACTGGACTTGAAAAACTATACTCAAAAAAGAGGATACTTCTTACAGCAAATACGCCTAGATATATACACTACTTTGATGATTTTCCTTACTCTAAAGTAAGTAACATTTGGAACGATCTTATGGGAGCAACGGACAGGTATTATGTAGTTCAGACTAATGTAAAAGCATTACTGAGATGTATACTTATGACTACAGATCCTGGTGATTTGGTTTTTGATCCTACTTGTGGAAGCGGTACCACAGCTTATGTGGCAGAACAATGGGGTAGGCGTTGGATTACCATTGATACCAGCAGGATTGCACTAAACATAGCAAAAACCAGGCTGATGACCGCGACTTACCCATATTATCAGCTTTATGATGAAGCAGAAACAGATATACGGCATGGCTTTAAATACAAAACCGTTCCGCATATTACCTTGAAGTCTTTGGCAAATGATGAGCCTCCGGAAACCGAAACGCTATATGACCAACCCTTGGAAGATAAAAAACGTTTCCGGGTGTCTGGTCCTTTTACCGTGGAAACTTTGCAGAGCTTGGACATACTGCCGATAGATCATTTTGAAAGCGATCAGCTTACTGAAGCTGATTTCTTGCAGCGGGTGAAAGAGCAGCTTAAAGCAAGTGGAGTGGTAAACGGCTTAAAGCAACAAAGAGCTAAGTTTATCCGTTTGGATGAGCTAAGTGGTCCGTATCTGCACTTAGCAGGTTATTACAACACAGAAAAGGGAGAGTGCAAAGCTTATATTCACCTTGGACCAAAGTTCAGCACCGTAAGTAAAGCCTCTGTTAGCGAAGCTAGCAAAGAATGCAGACAGCGTGGAGATGCAGATTGGCTGATAATCCTCTTCTTTTCTATTGAAGATACGGTGGAAAGCGGACAGATAACTACCAGTATGGGTAGTTTTGAACTTACCAAAGTACGCATGCAGGATGATCTAATGCAGGATGGACTGCTGAAGAAGGATAAGAAAGCTGCTTCCTTTGTAACTATTGGCGAACCGGATATAACTGTAGCCACAAAGGATGGATTTGCACAAGTTAAGATTGAGGGCATAGATATCTATGATCCTATCAAAGATGAAGTAAGTGTCCGCAATGCTCACGATATTGCGTATTGGATGGTGGATGATGATTATGATGGCTCGAACTTCATAGTTAAACAAATCTTCTTCTGTGGTGGCGACAAAGATGAATTTGAAAAGTGGAAGAAGAAATTGGATAACATGGCTACGGAGACTGCAAGACAGAAAGCGAATCACACCCTTAAAATAGATATTGATATTGATGCCTGGGATAGGCTGTATGGGTTGGAATCACATCCAATCAAATTATCTGATC
>JAQVMI010000119.1 GCA_028703735.1 Candidatus Cloacimonadota bacterium
GATTCGATAGCTGTTTAGAGCCTCATAAGCATTGGGAAAATCGTTCAAAGCGGCAAAAATCTTACCAAGTTGTGCGTAATTCTTTAGCAGCATGGTTTTAAATCCAATCTGATTAGAGTATTCCATAGATTTCCGGGTGTTTTCCAAAGCAGACCTGTAGTCTCCCAGACAATAATAGCATTCACTAAGGTTATTATATGAAATTGCCAAGCTTTCCGGGTTACTAAAGCTGCTTTTTATGGTTAGAGCTTCCAGATAAGTATCTATAGCTTTCTGATACTCGGCTTTATAATGGTGAATATTACCAATACTACTAAGAGTTTTTGCATAACTCTCCAGCATGTCGTTCTGTTTATAATACTGAAGTGCTTTGTTAAGATACAGGGCTGCATTATCAAAATCTTTCAGGGCATTATAAGTAGCTCCCAGATTCGAAAAAACAATCGCTTGCTTTGCCTTATCACCTGTTTCGAGATACAGTTTTTCTGCTTCCAGGTAATATCCCAAAGCTATAAGGAAATCTGATGTGGAAAAATACAAATTGCCCAGGTTTAGATTTGCTGTTGCCAGATCAGCGGCATCTCCAAAGGTTTCTTTTAGTTTTAAGGATGCAATGTAGGCATCCATTGCTTGGGGGATATCTTCAATTTTTACATACGCATTTCCAAGGTTGTTGTATGTTGCGGCACGCTGTTTTACATTGCTTGATGTTTCGCCTAATACTGCTGCTTTCTGGAAATAGTTTACCGATTCACTATAATTCTGTAATTCCCAATACACCAGACCAATTTGGTTTAGGCTACTTATTGTATCGGTGTGCTCCTCCAGCTTCTGCCTATGCGACAGGGATTCCTGGAAAAAATGCAGGGCTTGGCTAAAATCTGTAAGGAGTATATGTACTTTTCCAAGATTAAAATAAATATCTCCCAATAACTTGGGATCACCACATTCTGTTGCCGGATGTATAGCAGACGTGTAGCAATCTTTTGCCAAATGAAATTCCTTGCCATGAAAATGAACATTGCCAGATACTTTTCTACTTAAGGCAAGGTGATAGAAAAGATGTTCTTTGGTTGCAAGGTTTTCTGCCTGTTCTGCCAAACTGAGTGCCTGAGAAGGATTCTGCTTCTGCAATTGTGTTGCCTTGTCTAACAAAGCATTAATTCTACTAATAGTATTATCGGCAATCTGCTCAAATGGTTCTTTCAAAGATCCAATCCTTTGTGGCACTATACAGCTTCGGCATCAATATCACTTCCTTTAAAAAACGTTTAAGGTTGTTTCTTTACTATCTATAGGAATTCTTAAAACTACTACAAAAATCAAGGTATCAAAAAACCCGGAGAGACATGCACTTCGGGTTTAATAATCTATGTGTGAGAGTGGTGGTTTATTCTTTTTCTTCGCTCTCTACAGATGGTTCAGCAGGCTCTTGCGGTTCTTCTGCTTCCTCACCCTTTAGATGAATATTGATCTCAACAGCATTTTTGGATAATTCGGGGTAAAAATCATCGATATACTCTTGAACAGTATTCTCGATATCAGTGTGCTTATCCAGGATTTCTTGGCTGAAGCCTATTTTTATATTTAAGGAGTTTAAGGTGCGGGAGATATTCATTTCAGGAATTTCTCCGTACACGTTGTTTAAAAATTCGGGAAGAGATTGTGATAACTTTATAGACCCATTGATTCTTTTGTATGTTTTAAGTCCAAAATGAGCGGCAAGTGCGGTGCCACCAAGAAGTAGAAGAGCTTTAAATAACTTTTTCATCGTCTATACCTCGCTTATTATTTGTAAATTGATTTTATTTTTCCCCAGCTACGGTTTTGAATAAAGGTAGGTTGGTGGATCACAACGTCCGATGCGTCTATAGTACCGAGCGAAAATTCGCTGTAACCAAAAAGAACGATACCCGTAATGGACGAGTATTGTGCGCTGCTAAGAGCTTGTTTAGTAAAACCTCTATCACCAAAGAAGCCTGTGTTTACTGTGCAGAAACCGGTTCCATCGGTTACGATAATCTTGCCTCTTTGATTCTTGGAGCTTGAAGTGGTGGAATTTAACAAACGTGCGTAAACACCTTCATAAGCTTCTGCTTCATCGGCACGGGAAAGCTGACCGGTAGTTAAAAGAATTGGCTGGGGTAAAGAATTGGCAGAACCCAGAATCTTGGTTTGGGTTAAATCTGTTAAACAGGTCATCCCAAAAGTTTCGGATACAATACCGCTAACCGATACACGATCTCCTGTTTTAACTTTGGCATCACGATCTAAGATAAAAATGCCACGCCAGGGACCATTTAAAGGCTCACTAATAAAATAACCACCACTCTTGTAATTGGTAGCGGTAACAATTCCCTCCAGGCTAACACTTTTGTTTACATACCTGGACGGATAAGTACCATCACTTCCCGGAAGAGTAGTGAATTGAACATTATATATAGTTATGGCATAAGCCCCAAAACTGAGGCTTGCCAGCAGACAAAGCACAAGAAGTATCTTTTGCATATTTCACCTCTATAATTACTAATATTTATGCAGCTATATCTTGTCAAGCGAAATCAATTCCAAATCTCAATATATTTAAGGACTTAGTGGAATATAATCTGCAATACTGCTCCCTAATTTTCATTTGACAGCTAAACCCTTTGTGAAAACGCTGCATGTCAGAGGTAGAAATTGAAAACAGAAATAGTAATTAAAGGTGCTCAGGAACATAACTTAAAGAATATTGAGCTTAGAATTCCACGTAATAAATTGGTGGTGTTTACAGGCGTGTCTGGTTCCGGAAAGTCTTCCCTGGCATTCGATACACTTTATGCAGAAGGACAAAGAAGATATGTGGAATCCCTGTCCTCTTATGCAAGGCAGTTTTTGGGTCAAATGGAGAAGCCCAAGGTAGATTATATAGAAGGGCTATCTCCTGCAATATCGATAGAGCAAAAAGCCTCCAGCAAAAATCCACGCTCTACAGTCGGAACTGTTACAGAGATTTACGACTATTTGAGGGTGTTGTTTGCCAGAATCGGAAAACAATACTGTCACAATTGCGGTGATCCTGTGGGTTCTCAAACTGTGGATCAGATGATAGAACATTTGATGCAGAATCCTGTGGGTACAAAACTGCAAGTGCTGGCTCCCACAGTTCAAAACAGAAAAGGCGAACATAAGGATGAGCTGGAGCAATTACGTCAGGAAGGCTTTATTAGGGTAATAATCAACGGGCAATTGCGCAATCTTGAGGAAGACATTGTACTGGATAAGAAAAGTAAACATAATATTGATGTGGTTATCGATAGAATTGCCATAAAAAAAGGAATTGAAAGCCGTTTGGCAGAATCCTTAGAATTAGCTATGAAACTAACAGAAGGTATTGTAAAGATAGATTATCCTGACGAAAACAAAATTTCGATTCTCTCTGCCTTGAATTCCTGTGCAAAATGCAATATCGGGTTCGAAGAGCTGTCACCTCAAAGTTTCTCTTTTAATAGTCCCCTGGGGGCTTGCCCTCTTTGTGGAGGTTTGGGATACAAACTGGAGTTTGATCCTGATCTGGTGGTTCCAGATCCCGAATTAAGTATTATGGAAGGAGCTGTGGCTGCATGGGGAAGGTTGGAATCCAAGCAGGATAGTTGGACTTTAAACACCGCACGCAATCTGGCTAAAGCATACAATTTTTCACTTAGCACGCCTTGGTATCAGCTTACTGAAATTATAAAACAGCTTATTTTATATGGTTCCAAGGGTAAGAAGTTTAAAATCGCCTGGCAGAATGAACGGGGAAGTGGCGAATTCATGATGCGTCACGAAGGTATTATCCCACAATTGGAAAGACGCATGCACGAAACTACCTCCGAAGATATGCGCCGTTATTATATGCAGTTTATCAGCGATAAACCATGTCCTGATTGTGGTGGAAAAAAGCTGAAGCCTTCGTCCTTATCTGTAAGAATATGTGATAAAAATATAAGTGACATTACCGGTATGAGCATAAAACATGCTTACGAATTCTTTGATAAACTTGTGCTTAGCGGTAATGATTTAATTATTGCAGAAGAAGTTCTGAAGGAAGTGAAGAACCGTTTGGGATTTTTGCTAAGCGTGGGGTTACACTATTTATCGCTGGATCGCAGGTCACCCACTTTATCCGGAGGTGAAGCTCAGCGTATAAGGCTTGCCAGCCAAATAGGCAGCCAGCTTGTGGGAGTAATGTATATTTTGGATGAACCAAGCATAGGTTTGCATCAGCGTGATAATGCCAAGCTTGTAAGCATGCTGCTAAGGCTAAAAGAATTGGGTAATACCGTAATTGTGGTAGAACACGATGAAGACACTATGCGTAATGCTGATCTAATTGTGGATTTTGGTCCTCGGGCAGGAATTTATGGTGGGGAAATTGTTGCTAAAGGAACAATAGAAGAGATAAAGCAGCATCCGGATTCCCTTACAGGCGCATATTTATCTGGCAGATTAAGTATTCCCACTCCTTCCCGCAGAGTGAAACCAGATGAACGATTTATCAGAATTATTGGCGCAACACACAACAATCTGAAGAACCTTGTTGTGGATATACCCTTAGGCTTGTTTGTTTGTGTAACCGGTGTTTCCGGTAGCGGGAAAAGCAGCCTGATAAATCAAACCCTATCGCCATTTCTGCATAACAGCTTTTTCCGTAGTACCCACAAGATAGGCAAGGTAAGTTCTATTACCGGGATTGAGCATATTGATAAGGTGATCTCCATAGATCAACAACCAATTGGGCGAACCCCAAGATCGAACCCATGTACATATATAAAACTCTTCGATCCAATCAGAAATCTGTTTGCAGAGCTTCCTTCGGCAAAAATGAGGGGCTATAAACCCGGACGCTTTTCATTTAACGTAAAAGGGGGAAGATGCGAAGCTTGTGAAGGAGCCGGAGTAAAACAGATAGAAATGCACTTTATGGCAGATATCTATGTAACCTGTGAAGTGTGCAAGGGTAAACGTTATAATCAGGAAACTCTGGCAATCCGCTATAAGGGTAAAAATATTGCCGAAATTTTGGATATGGATGTGCAAGAAGCTGTAGATTTCTTCGAAGCAATACCATCAATACGGCAGAAACTTAGCACCCTGCATGAAGTTGGTTTGGATTACATAAAGCTGGGTCAATCTTCCACCACCCTATCTGGAGGAGAAGCCCAAAGAATAAAGCTATCGCGGGAACTGAGCAAAACATCCACCGGCAATACACTATACCTGCTGGATGAGCCTACCACCGGTTTGCATTTCGATGATATCAACAAGCTGCTTAAGGTTTTACAAAAACTGGTAGCAATGGGAAATACAGTAGTGGTTATAGAACATAATCTGGATGTGATAAAATGTGCCGATTGGGTGATAGATATGGGTCCCGAAGGTGGCGATGAAGGTGGGGAAGTAATGGTTTGTGGAACTCCCGAACAGGTGATTGACTGTGCTAATTCTGCTACCGGCTGTTACTTAAAGAATCTCTTAGAAAGAGAAACCGCAAGCAGTGTTCCCGTCATTATTGAAGAAGCTGATTCACCAATCCTGCCAAAAGTAGAAAAAAAGCCGAAACCTCGCAGCAAAGCAGCAATGGTTAAATTGCCCGGATGAGCCTGCACCGTTTCAGCTACTCACCTTTAACAGCCGGAGATCATAAAGTTGGGCTTGCCGGAAGTTTTTCTGCCTGGCAGATACTACCCATGGAAAACACCGGAGGGGTGTATATCCTAAGTTTAGAGCTTCCTTTAGGCTGCTATAGATACAAATTCATCGTGGATGGAAATTGGATAATAGACGAAAGTAATCCCCATAAAGAATCCGATGCTTTTGGTGGATTGAATTCTGTACTAATTGTAGAAGAAGCAAGAGAAAAACTGCGTTGGGATGATGTTATTCCCCGCTTAGCCAATAAAGCCCCAACAGACTATTTGAAGCTGTACCGTAGTGGGGAAGATGCGGGAGAGCTGCGTTTTATCTGGTTCCCAGGTTTGGCAGACGAGATACTTTTACATGTAGATTCACAGGTTGTTTCCCTATCAAGAATCGGTGGTAATACACTTCATGATGTTTATTTTTGTTTAATCCGATTTCTGCATAGAGATGTAAGCAGCGATTCTATGGATAGTCTCTATAGTAATCAACTAACAATCTATAATGATGGAAAAGGGGAGTTTTCTCAAAACTTGCTTATATCAATTACCCTGGAAATATTGTTTCAGGGAAAGCGTTTAGTGATGGATTATTCCGGATTTTCG
>JAQVMI010000120.1 GCA_028703735.1 Candidatus Cloacimonadota bacterium
TATAAGGATTTGGGTGTAAATCCCGCAAACTGGACAGAAGGTTGGAATGCTTTGGGGGCAGATCCCAATGCAATTATATGCCATTGGGAAGCTTCAGGTTACAGATTGCCCACAGAAATGGAATGGATGTTTGCAGCCAAAGGTGGAAATCTTAGCTTGGGATATCAATATAGCGGAGCAGATAGCATCTATACTGTGGGATGGTATTCCGGTAATTCCGGTTACACAGTTCATCAGGTAGCCGGTAGAGTTCCAAACGAATTGGGTATTTTTGATCTTAGCGGAAACTTGTGGGAATGGTGCTGGGATATTTATGGTGCCTATCCGGCAGCCAATCAAAACAATCCACATGGTGCAAGCAATGGATCAAACAAGGTTCTGCGGGGTGGTTGTTGGAGTAGCTCTGCTGCTTCATGCCAGATTTCCGAAAGATACCAATCTGCACCTTCACAATCCCAAGCTGCGGGTTTTGGGTTTCGCTGTGTGAAAAAAGCTCCTTGAAACCCTTTAAAGGTGATATATTAACTTTAGCTTTCTAACACAACAAAGGCAAGGGCATGCTCTTTTTCGTGAGATAAGCTTAGCTGAATATTGCTTACTCCTTTTTGCTCTGCAAGCTTCTTTGCGCCATTATAAAGCAGGATAAAAGGGCAACCCTGCCGGTTTACCTGCACTTCTATATCCAACCAGTTTATTTTGCCATCCCATCCAGTCCCCAGTGCTTTCATCACCGCTTCCTTTGCAGCAAAACGTGCTGCATAAGATTGCTCAGGATTGGCTTTTGAACTGCAATAAGCTATCTCTATAGGAGTAAACAGCTTATCCATAAAGTGGGAGTTGTTTTCTATGGCTCGCTTTATTCTTGCCACAGCTACAATATCACAGCCTATGCCTGATATCATTGTTTATGCTGCCTTTCCAATTCGAGTAACGTAGATTTTACGGATAAACCGCCCGCGAAACCGGTAAGCTTGCCCTTTGCTCCCAGAACTCGATGGCAGGGAACCAAAATAGCCACAGGGTTTTTGTTCAATGCTCCACCCACAGCTCGTGATGCTTTGGGTTTACCAATTCGCTTCGCTAATTCACCATAACTAATGGTTTCACCATAGGGGATTTTCATCAGTTCTTCCCAAACCATTAGCTGAAATACGGTTCCCGTGGCAAAAAAAGGCAAATCAAATTCCTGCAGTTTACCCTGAAAATAGCTATCTAATTGGGCAAATATTTCTTTCTCCAATTGGGTAACAGGAGTGCTTGCCAATTGGGGAGCACAAAATCCCAGGCTGATTATAGTATCCTCTTCCAGCTCTAAAATTAGATGAATGGAAGCGGTGGGATCATTATAGAACAATCTTTTATCCATACTTTCCTCTTTGTAGGTATTACGTTTAGTGGTGCAGTTGTAACATAGGATTTCTTCCTGTTGTAAGGTTGGGTTTGTAATCCAACCTCTAACCAAAACTGCTGTACCGGAATCTCTTTATTCCGCCGGTTACAAACCGGCTTGTACAACAGCTTAAAAAGCTATGTTACATAGAACAAAGCCCCTTTCCGCACATGGCAGAAAGGGGCTAATCTTGTTGTTTGGTAACTATGCAGTGAATCTTCTGCGTTCTTTAATTCTTCCCGCTTTACCCTGAGCACTACGCAGATAGAATAGTTTCGCTCTGCGAACCTGACCATGGCGAACAATCTCAAGTTTGTCAATATTGGGGGAGCTTTGGGGGAAAATCCTCTCCACTCCGATTCCACTTGAAACCTTACGTACGGTGAAGGATTTGGAGACGCCAGCACCGCGTTTTTGAATCACGATGCCTTGAAACACCTGGATGCGTTCCTTGCTACCTTCTTTAATTTTATAATGGACCTTCACGGTATCGCCAACGCGATAATCCGGAAAGTCGGTTCTGATTTGGTCTCTGCCAACTTGTTGCAGAATATCCATTTGGGTTTCCTCCCATATATATACTCGGAAGAAAGCTGCCAGTTGCATCAGGACTTATTTTAATTTGTAATCCAACCACAAGGAAGGAAGTGTTTGTTTTCAAGCTTAGCCTAAAAACAGGAACCGCTTTTCCTTGATGGGAAAAATTAACCTGGTTACTGAACTTCATTAATGAGGTTTAACATTTAAAACCTCGGCAACAAAGCCGGGAGATATGTTACAATCAACCCCGGGCACAGTCCTTATGCAACAGGAATATGGCATCTTTGCCTCCTGCGTTGTAAACTATTTTGTCAGATCGGGTCTTCTGGTTCGGGTTAAAGAGGCAGCTTGTTCCACTGCCCATTCCTGGATCTTTTTGTGATTACCACTGGTAAGGGCATTTGGGACATGAAGTCCCATAAAGTTTTCGGGTCGCGTGTAACATGGATAACCCAAACCTGGCACACTGAACGAATCGCTATTGGCACTTTCTATATCTCCCAAAACACCGGGAAGAAGCCTGCCAACGCCATCTATGAAAGCCATTGCAGCAAGCTCTCCGCCACTAAGCACGTAATCTCCCAACGAGATTTCATCGGAAACGCACAAATCGCGAATGCGTTGATCAATTTCTTTATAGTGACCACAAAGTAACACAATCCGCTGGTATCCGGAATAATCTTGAAGGATTTTTTGATTTAGCTTCCTGCCCTGTGGGGTAAAATAGATTACCGGAGCAGGATCAGATTTCAATAAGCAGTTTAGGGCATCGTATAAAGGCTGAGCCTGTATAACCATGCCGGCAAAGCCACCATAAGGATAATCATCTACACAATTATGCTTATTGGCAGTAAACTTGCGAAAATCTGTAAGCCTCACCTCTAAAGCCTGCTTTTCGATGGCTCTGGCAACAATGCTGCTACTCATGAACCCAGAAAAAGCTTCGGGAAACAAGCTAAGCACTTCAAAAATCACGGCTATTCCGGAACACTTTC
The DNA here is from genome assembly GCA_028703735.1 of Candidatus Cloacimonadota bacterium. Classification (GTDB taxonomy): domain Bacteria; phylum Cloacimonadota; class Cloacimonadia; order Cloacimonadales; family Cloacimonadaceae; genus Cloacimonas. The sequence continues at coordinate 2,926 of JAQVMI010000120.1, forward strand.
ACTTTGGTAAAGAGCAATTAACTCACTGGCATTTTGCAGGGTTACACTTTGCAAACCTGAAAGAACCGATTGAATATAATGATCCACATAGGGTATTAGTAACTCCTTGCCATTTCTATCACAGATTTGAAGAACATATTGAGCTCCATTATAAAAATAATCTTCTATGGTTCCAATACTTTCCTCACCAAAAACTACCTGATAACCAAGCAAAGCATCAAGCTCTGCTGCTGTGGTAACTTCTGCATCCTGTGCTATGGCAAGAATTACGTCCTTATGCTTCGGTTGTTCCTCGGCAATGCCATCTTCCAGAAACTTTACCCAAGTTTTCCTTTCTGACTGTTTCTTCTTAACTATAGTTACGTAAAACACTCTATCGCTGTTAAAGATCAAATACACATCTTCAAGCCCGGAAAACATATTTCTGTAATCCGGCTTGATCATCACATGATGATAGCCTTCAGAATCCAACCCGCCCAGTTTACCAATTCTTGTGAGGGTAGGATAGTTCATTTACTCGATAATTTCGAGTTCGGCGCGTTTTCCTTGCTTTGTGCTTACTGCGTTGATTATTGTGCGGATGGCACCTGCGGTTCTACCGCGCTTGCCAATCACTTTACCAATATCAGTTTTTGCTACGCGAAGCTCGTAGAGGGTAATTTTATCGCCATTGATTTCGGTGATATTCACTTCACCGGGATCATCCACCAGAGCCTTAACCATGAATTCAATAAGATCTTTCATGTGGTCACCTCAGAATTAGTTTTGTTGTTATTCTTCCACAGCAGTAGCTGGTTTAGTAAGCTTGCTTTCGTGCCAAACTTGAAGCACGCCGGCTTTGCGCAGCAAAGAACGGACTGTATCCGAAGGTTGTGCACCCACACTAAGCCAGTATATTGCACGGTCTGTTTCTATGTTTATCTTGGATGGATTGGGTTTGGGATCATACCAGCCCACGCACTCTATGTATTTACCATCGCGTTTCACACGGGCATCCACTGCCACAATGCGGTAAAAGGGCTGATCATTAGCACCCATCCTTCTCAGTCTCAGCTTGACCATTGATTCTCCTTGTATATATCGATAAGATTTTTCTATGTTTTAGCACGATTTTAGAAAGTGCCTTTTCCGTCAAGACATATTTTGCCCCTCGTTCAACTTTAAGTAGTCTTTACAGCGTTAGCTACGAAGCAAATTACTTCCACAACTGCAAAACTGAGCCCTTAAGTAGCAAGATGCCGATTTGTGCTTGACAGTATTACTGTGTAAAATTGGAGTGATAGTAATGTAATTAATATCAAGATAGGAGTTTTACAATGCTTAGAGGTGAGAACATCAAAGCTGCCAAAGGAAAATTAGGCGTTTTATTAGTAGGGCTTGGTGCAGTAAGCACTACTTTTGTTGCGGGTGTGGAAGCAATTGCAAAAGGCAATGCGGAAGCAATAGGCTCTGTGTCTCAAATGGCAAGAATCCGTTTGGGCAAAAGAACCGAAAACAGAGCTCCCCTTATCAAGGATTTTGTCCCCTTGGCAAAGCTGGAGGATATCGAGTTTTTAGCCTGGGATATTTTTGAGGCAGATGCCTATGAAGCTGCAATAAAATCCGGCGTTCTGGAAAAAACTTTGCTCGATTCCCTGGAACCAGAGCTAAGGAAGCTAAAACCTCATAAAGCCGTGTTTAGCACCGATTACGTGAAAAAACTAAGTGGAACTCACGTAAAGAAAGGGGCAAATAAGCTGGAATTAGCAAAGCAATTAATGGAAGATATCGATAATTTCGCCAAGGAAAAACAATTGGACAGAATGGTGATGGCTTGGGCTGCCTCCACAGAGATTTACCTGGAAGCCGATCCTGTGCATTGGACTATCGAAAGTTTCGAGGCAGCAATGAAGGACAATCATCCTGCTATAGCTCCTTCGATGATTTATGCTTATGCTGCCCTTAAAATGGGTATTCCCTTCCTTAATGGAGCACCCAATCTGAATCTGGAAATTCCAGCCCTTAGAACCCTGGCTGAACAAAACAAAGTTCCAATTGGCGGTAAGGACTTTAAAACAGGGCAAACCCTGATGAAAACCATTATTGCTCCTGGGCTTAAATCCCGTATGATTGGGGTAAATGGATGGTTCTCCACCAATATCCTGGGTAATCGTGATGGCGAAGTTTTGGACGATCCGGAATCTTTCAAAACCAAGGAAGTAAGCAAGTTATCAGTTTTGGAAACAATCTTCGAGCCAGATAAATACCCTTTGCTTTACGGAGATTTGTACCACAAAGTTCGGATCAATTACTACCCACCCCGGGGTGACAACAAAGAAAGCTGGGATAATATAGACATCGTGGGATGGCTTGGGTACCCTATGCAGATAAAGATAAACTTCCTTTGCAGAGATAGTATTCTGGCTGCTCCTGTATTATTGGATTTGATCTTATTTACCGACCTGGCTATGCGCTGCGAAATGTTTGGAGTGCAAGAGTGGCTTTCCTTCTTCTGGAAATCTCCCATGACTGCGGTTGGTTTGTATCCTGAAAACGATCTGTTTATCCAACAAACCAAGCTTAAAAACACTCTGCGCTACATGATGAATGAAGATCTTATTACTCATCTTGGTTTGGAATACTACAATCAAATGTAAAATATGTGAATTAGCCTGGATGTTTAGTTTAACAATAGGGATGCCTATATCCCCAACTGAATGTGGCAACCTGCCTGTCTTTCCGTATGGTGTACGTTTTCGCGCAGTCCCTATTCGCAGGAATGCCATAGGATTTGGGAATCTTAGCCCAAGCTACTAAACTAAAGCAATAGCAAAATATGAAAAAGATAAAGCTACTATTCAAAATTGGGTATGCCTATCATAAGGCTGCCTTCGATCCGATTATCGAATTACTGCTAAACAACCCGAATTATGACGTTTGGTTTTCCTTGGACATGGAGACCATCAAACGCTTCATTTTCGAGTTTCCCTATCGTGACAAGATAATTGAAGATTGGGTAAAGCTGGGATATCGCTTTACGCAGGAAACCCGCGGTTTTGATATAGTAATAGCAGGTGATACTTTACGTAATGCGGAAGCTTATGGAAAAACCTTACTTATCTTCCTGAATCATGGCACCGGCATAAAGAACATCCTTTACCGTAATCTGGCAAAAGCAAAGGGACATAAATATCAGATATTTGTGGAGGGAACTCACAGAGTAGATTCGCTTACCTCCTGTC
>JAQVMI010000121.1 GCA_028703735.1 Candidatus Cloacimonadota bacterium
AATCGCCCCAAGCTGAGCAGTTTTCCCCAGCAGGTTGAAGGGTATAGGCAACTTCATAGGTGCTGTTACCATTGTTCCTATAGAGTTCTGAGTAACTATGACGATCATAGAAAATATCCAGATCACCGTCATTATCATAATCACCCCACCGAGCATAACTATGATTAGTTCCTATTAACCCAGTACTGGCCTCAGTAAAAACACAACTCCCGTTATTATTGTACACTAACAAGCCGTACTCTATCACACCCGGGGTTTCATATTGCCCAGTATAGAGTATATCCAGATCACCATCACCATCTTGGTCTCCCCACTGCACTGAAGCATCATTAACCTGAATCAGATCAGCTCCTGTATCTGTTAAACTGCCATATTCATCATTTCGAAACACTTTTGTAAGATACGAAGAAGCATTAGGATGGCCGGCCATTAACAAATCCAAATCACCATCATTGTCCATGTCGCCCCAGGAAGCATCACTTCTGCTTACACCTGGAAGATTTATTTGAGCATCAGTAAAAATTACATTCCCATCATTCCTGTATAATATAGATAACCCGGCATATCCTGTAGGTAAGGGATTACCGGTTAGTAGTAGATCCAGATCGCCATCATTATCATAATCTGCCCAGTTTACTGACCCTTCATACAGTCCTGTAAGACCTGCACCGATATCAATGTAGCTGTTATTACCATTGTTACGGTAGATTTTTGAAATTAATGTGCCGCCCGCATTACCGCTGATAGCAACATCCAGGTCTCCGTCATTGTCATAATCACCCCAATCGGCAGCACTTTGTGAAACTCCCGTAAAACCTGCATTTAAAGGCACAAAACCACCGTTACCATTATTTATGTAAATTTCTGCACCTCCGGAACCAGTAGCCAATAAATCCAGCAATCCATCTCCGTTACTATCGGCCCAGGAGTGCGATCCATCCATGCTCTGCTGGATACCGGTATTTACTACCGCAAATCCAGAAGTTGCGTAATTGAAGGTTGTTTTGGGAAATAATCCTGAAAGGGTCGCTCCAGTTGTTGGAGGAACCAAGGGTGATAACACAGTACTATCACTTGAAATCCTCAAAGAACGGTTAAAACTTGAGGATTGGCAATAGAACTTGTTTTCAAGTCCGTAGCTTGTAGTATCCATAGGTCTTTGAACCATTAGTACCAACGAACCTCCAGGATAATAGTAGCCCATAGGTAAATCCAGTACTATACTGTTTTGCCCGTAATAGAAATTAACGGTTCCATCATAGACCATGGTTAGCTGCGAGGAAGGTATCCAGCCATTTTCAGTTAAGGACGTCTGCTCGCTTGTTCCAAGCCATACCTTTATTGGTTTGTAATACATGGGGGTAGTAAAATTATCATACAAAGTAATCTTAGATATTGTGCCCGAGCTGATTCCCATTTCGCTCTGTAGATAAATACATTGGTACAAAGAATTCATACTGTGCATATCAACTGGAATTCTCTCTGTTAGGTTGCCCGTTCCAATGGTTATTTGTTCACAATTCAATCCCACGTGTAAAAACAATAAGCAAAAAACAAGTCCAATTAGTTGAACCATCTTGTTCATATTAAATTCTCCCTTGGTTTAAACCGCGTAGTAGTACAAATGATTTGTTGATCAGTATCAGCATCCTCTTTCACGAGCACCTCACAGACATTTTCCATCATTATGCAATTAATTGTGAGGATAGATACTTGTCAAGTAGAATCTTGGGCGTCCCATACAAAAATCAAGGAGACTGTTCAATAATCTGAATCAAGTTACGCTGCTTTCCTTACAGTAAAGGAGAATAAGTGGGCGATGTTTTTCCAATCCACATTTTCTTGACATAAACGGCTGATGTTTAAATTGGCAATCAATGAGTCATCATGCAGAATTGGTCGGCCATGGTCGATCAGGACTTTCAGCCACAGAGATAGAGCGATGGTCTTGGCGGTTTTTACAGATTTCAGTCCGTATTTGCTGATCGTGACGTGCTCAATTTTACGGTTGAATCGTTCCGAGACATTGGAGGTAAGTCCTTTGCTCAGGTGCCTCCACAGCTTGATGATATTGTTACGTATGTAATCGACAGCGGATTGGGGAACAAGCTTCAGTAGTTCACGTAAGCCTTTCTTCCTTCCGCTGACCGATTTTCTTCTCAGCACGGTCATGGCTTTGATTTTCAGCTTGTATTTAGTATCATCCGGTAAAAAGCTTTTGGAGATCATTGCAAACAGGTTTCTCAGTTTGTGGAACTTACAGAGCTGATAATGTACCTTGGGAAAGACAGCCTGTCTTGCAGCAGACAGAGCTTTGCTGCCATCGCTAACGATCAGGGTAGGGTCTTTCTTGTAGAGCAGTTTAAAGGTTCTGAAGCAGGCTTCGTAGGACTCTTTCTTAGTGTCTGGGAATATGTCCATGTGTAGCGGTATCCCCGTTACAAAGTCCACAATAGTGATGTAGAAGAGTGGCACCCCTTTGATCTTGACGAATTTCTCATCTATACTTATCTTTCCGCTCCACTTGGAGATGGAATTCAAGATCATGCTCTGCAAGTAGTCGATTCTGTGAAACCAGTTTGAGACAGTGCCCCTGCTTACATTTAGTAATAAGGCTATTGTGGAAAAGTTCATATTGCTGCCCACCAGATAGTGAACAAGCAGACATCGCTGCGTTTGATCCAAATCTAAGGGCACTTTATTACCTATTGGCTCATTGGGCTTCTTAGATTTGAGATGTTCCAATAACTGATCACAGACTACCGGAACATTGTGCTGGTCGGAAAGGAGTTTTAAGACCTCAACAGTGTTTCCGGAGGTGGCTTTATCCCGTAGTAGTTGCTGTGCTTGCTTTAGGACAGAGATGGGGTTTACCTCTGCCAAATACTTGTAGAAGGTGGTAGATGATATTTTCATCTGGTGAATGCGACAGAATTCCTTATACTGCAAATGCATTGGCATCATGATATTCTTGATAGCGAATCTCTCAATCTCTGGGATAAGCTTGAAGTTTTCTACCTTCCTGCTAAGAAAGTCGGCAATACAACAGCCCTTTCTGGCGAACTCACGGCAATAGTTATCAACATCCCTGCGGTCATTATAGCTCAGAACATCTGCTGTCTGCTGAAGGGTTAGCACATTATCACCGGATGGTTTGAACAACAAGCGCAAAAAAACCGCCAGGAACTTCATTGTGGTTTTGGTGAAGGGAAGACTAAATGATATGGGGCTATTGATCCTAACAACAATCTTTCCGTCTTGCCGAAGCACTGTTACGACTTTTTGGGGCTTGGTTTTGTAGGACATTTTACTACCTCTTATGAAGCTATTTTTGAGTGCCATAAGAGGTAATGCCTAAATCTGTAAAGAATTATATCACAATTGTTTAAATATACATATTGTCAATAAAGAGGGCTAATCCAAAGCCCTTAGATGTAGAGCTGTTTTTAGGGAAAAATCATTGATCTTGCGGTGTTATGGCTATAGCTTTGGTTAAATGTCAATTTGAGCAACAATCCATAAAGGGATGCGGTTCGCCCACTTTTTCAGCCATTGAGAATGCTAAATCACTGAAAATAATACTAATCTTGATGAACAGTCTCAAATCAAGCATTCTAATTGTAAGTAGAGTCAAATCCAAAAACTCCTGTGAGTTAATTGATCAGTTGTTTAGGGAAACAGAATTAAATAATTGTGTGCTCAATTCCAGTATTCAACTATCTTTTATTGAAGGTAGATTCTGTTACTACGTCCATAGGGGAAAAGTATGGAAAATCGACCTACCCTGTAGTGTGTTACTTTATTTGGTTGAGTGTGACTTACGGTTCCACTCAAATCCAGAACATTAGAGATCAGATTCTTTTTTTTGAAAGTGAGGTACCCGGTGGTGAAATTGCCCAACAAGGACTCTTTATCTGCAAACCATGCTCCCCAAGCAGCGGTAAATGAAATCAGGACAAATGAAGAACTAATCGCATCCCAAGCAATAGCCGAAGAAAATGAAGAGAAATATCGGGATTTTTATGATAATGCACCCATATCTTACCAATCATTGGATGCAACCGGATGTTTTATTGATGTTAATCTGACGTGGTTAACAACGCTTGGCTACGAAAGAAACGATGTTATCGGTAAGTGGTTTGGCGATTTTTTACACATAGAAGATGTGGATCACTTTAAGGTAAATTTCCCAGCCTTTATGAAACAAGGTTATGTCTCAGATGTTCAGTTCAGGTTAAGGAAAAAGGATAATACATTTATTCATGTGTCCTATGAAGGTCGTATAGGCTACACTCCCGACGGGCAATTCAAACAAACCTATTGTGTTTTCAAGGATGTTACAGAATTGTATGCTGCACAGAAAACGATATATGACGAAAAAGAGAGATTCAGCAGTTTGTTAGATAACCTTGAAGCCGGCATTGTGTTGCATGCTCCCGATTCATCAATTATCCGCTGTAACCCAAGAGCAGCAGAGTTATTAGGTTTAAGCAACGATAAAATGATTGGCAAGGTTGCCACCGACCAGGACTGGAAATTTATAGGAGAAGATAACAATCCACTTCTGCCGGAAGAGTATCCGGTAAGCCGAATTATAAGCACCATTAAACCCATAAACAATCAAATTTTGGGCATTAAGCATCCGGGAAATAATAATACTGTCTGGGTAGCGGTCAATGGGGTACCAATCTTAGATAGTATTGGCAGGATAAAAGAAATAGGAATTAGTTTTATAGACATTACAGAGCGCAAGCTTGCTGAGGAGAAGCTGCTGGAGAGTGAAGCTTCCGTGAAGCGAAGGTTGCGGGTAATCGAGGAACCACAGTGTGATATCGGCGAGGTGCATCTTTCCGATATCATCGATAAAGATGACCTGAAAATCCTGATGGAAGATTTTTACCGTCTTTCCGGAGCTGGCTCGGCAGTTGTAGACCTACAAGGGAACGTGCTTATCGCCATTGGTTGGCAGGACATCTGCACCTGCTTTCACCGGGTTAATCCTGTTACAAAGCAAAACTGTATCTATAGTGACACTGTTCTAACCACAGGATTAACTCCCGGATCGGTAAAGCTTTACAACTGTAAGAACGGTTTGTGGGATGCCGTAACTCCTATCTACATTGGCGAAAACCACATAGGTAACATATTCTTTGGGCAGTTCTTTTTCGATGACGAGGTGCCTGATGAGCACAGCTTCATTCTGCAAGCCAGACAGTATGGCTTCGAAGAGGAAGCTTATATTGCTGCCCTAAATAGCGTTCCACGCTGGAGCCATGTGATGATAGACAGGATCATGGCTTTCTACGCACGTCTTGCTACAACCATATCGATGCAGGGTTACAATAACCTTCGTTTAGCCAGAGCACTTTCGGCACATCACTTGGCAGAGGCAAAGCTTGGCGAAAGTGAAAAGCTGTTATCCAGGGCTCAGGAAATATCCCATACCGGAAGCTGGAAACTGGATTTAGCCTCGAATAAATTAACCTGGTCGGATGAGGTATATCGCATTTTTGGCTGCAAACCACAAGAATTCGCCGCAGGCTACGAAGCCTTTCTTGATTTTGTCCATCCCGATGACAGGGCAATGGTGGACGCGGAGTATAACCGTTCCCTGCTGGAAGGAAATGATGATTATGAGATTGTACATAAGATTATACGCCGGGATTCAGGTGAAGTGTGTTATGTACTTGAGCGTTGTATACACGAACGCAACGAAGCAGGCATCATCTTCCAATCCACCGGTATGGTACAAGATATCACAGAGCGCATGAAGGCAGAAGAATTGCTTAGTAATCTCATAGAAAACAATCCTTTGTCGATTCAGATAGTAGATAAGGATGGGTTTACCATTAAAGTAAATCCTGCTCATACGAAGCTTTTTGGTGAACAACCACCTCCGGGTTTTTCAATTTTTAACGACCTTCAGAACAAAGGACATGGTGAGTTTATTCTCCTTGCCAAAGAAGGTAAGGTAGTTCATTTTCCCGATATTTGTTATAATGTTCATGATGTTATTCCCGAACTGCCTGATAATCCGGTATGGGTAAGAGCGATACTTTTTCCGTTAACAAGCTCAGGCAACCCCGAAAGATTT
>JAQVMI010000122.1 GCA_028703735.1 Candidatus Cloacimonadota bacterium
GGTATTCTGGCTGGTTACAAGCCTCCTTGTAATCATTGTGCTGTATGTAGTTGTGCCACCACTTCTGGCGAAACCCGAACCACTGATAGAAAACGAAAAAGTGAATGCGGCAATTTTGCTATATGCCCAAACGCAATTACCTGTTTCCACTTTCGAATTACCCGAAGATGCCACAAAATGGAAGGTGCAAAGTGTGAAGATTCATAAACTGGATACTTTGCCGGGAGTTCAAGGCAACCAAAAAGCCGCGGCAAGCATTATCGGAAGCTACTACCCCGCAGATCAACAGGATTTGGAGGAACCCCTCACCCACGAAATAAAGCTGAATTTCACTATCGGGAAGAAATATCCAGAAGGAATCTCGGTGCAATTGGCTAAGTTTTAAATATTTCAGCCATCTAAATAAACGAGCTTTACACGCAGTGGCAAATCGGAGTTTGCCTTGTAGGTGAGCCTTACCTTACATAAATCATCTTTTTCACTTGGGAGGCTGTGCCACTTGTTACGCGGTAAAAGTACACTCCGCTGGCAAGCTGATTTTCTGCTGCATCCTTTCCATTCCAGGTAAAGATGCGCTCCCCTTTTGGCAACACCCCTTGGTGCAAGGTGCATATGTGCCTTCCCCGCAGATCATATATGGCTACCTCATAAACTGATTTGGCATCACTAACCTCAAGAGAAAAGCTGGTGGATGCAGTGAATGGATTGGGGTGATTCTGCCCCAACGAAAAGTTTGCTTGGGGTACACCGTATTCATCTGATACATCGGTTGTACTGCTTAGTTTGGCGATAAAGATGTCAGTTTCATAATCACTAAAGCTGGTAATTAAGGTTTTGCCAAAGGTGGCGAAGCCATAGAACATCCCCGTCACATAAATGTTTCCACTGCTGTCAAAAGCTATCCCATAACCATAATCTTCGCCTGTTCCCTCTGCTGGGGTTGTCCACAGCCAGTTTCCTTTGGCATCCAGCTTGGCGATAAACACGTCAATACCTCCACTACTGGCAAGTGTGGTGTTTCCAAAACTGGCGGTACCTTCAAAAATCCCAGTCAAATAACTGTTTCCGCTACTGTCTGTGGCAATGTCATAGCCATAGTCACCGCTTGTTCCGCCAGCTTTACTGACCCACAACCAGTTTCCTTGTATATCCAGTTTTGCTATAAATATGTCAATTCCTCCGCTGCTGGTTAAAGTGTTGTTACCAAAAGGGGCAACACCTGCGAAACCTCCAATCACATAGATATTCCCGCTGCTGTCTGTGGTTATGCTATAGGCATAATCACCTTCTGATCCGCCTGCTTGCTTTACCCACAGCCAGTTCCCATTGGTATCCAGTTTAGCGATAAATATACCCCCTTCGCTGTTGGAAAGGGTGGTGCTACCAAATGAGGCTGTTCCATGGCACCATCCAGTCACATAGCCGTTTCCGTTGCAGTCAGTAGCTATCCCATGTCCATAATCGGATTCTTCACTACCCGCTTGCTTCACCCAGAGCCAGCTCCCATTTGTATCCAGCTTGGCGACAAAGACATCTTTCCATCCACTGCTGATGAGGGTGGTGCTGCCAAAGGTGGCTGTTCCAGAAAAAACTCCAGTCACATAGCAATTTTCATTACTGTCGGTGGTTATGTTGTAGCCCTCATCGCCGTTTGTTTCATCCGCTTGCTTTGCCCACAGCCAGTTGCCATAGGTATCCAGCTTGGCTATAAACATAGCAGTATAACCGTTGCTGGTAAGGGTGATGCCACCAAAAGTGGCGGGACCACGAAAACTGCCAGTCACATAGCAATTCCCGCAGCTGTCTATTGCGATGGAAGCACCTTTCTCTCTGTCTACTCCCCCGGCTTGCTTTACCCACAAATAGTTGCCACTATTATCCAGCTTTGTAATAAAGATATCACTATCACCATTGCTGGTGAGGGTTGTGCTGCCAAAGGTGGCGGTACCCGAAAATAATCCCGTCACATAGCTGTTTCCATTGCTGTCGGTGGCGATATCCCTGCCTTCGTCCCAGCCTGTTCCGCCAGCTTGCTTAGCCCACAGCCATTCGGGGCTTTGTGCTGCCAACCACAAAGCTGCAAGACAGAACACAAATAGAAACATTGCCTTTTTCATGGTGTACTCCTTGGATGTCTAAACATTGGTGTTTTGTTATTTATGCACGGCTTCACTATATGGAAGAAGGTTTGCAGGTGACATCGTTTTAGGTTTGCCTGTATGATTCTATAATTATTGATTGGCAAAATTCTGTCAATGATTATTTCGGGCACGCATTTAGAGCCCCACTTTTTCGCTTGACATCCACATGCCTGTTTCATAGTTAGGTTATTATGGAAAAGAGTATCTTAGTTTTCGCATTAGTATTGTTTGGAAGCTGTTTGCTGCTGGCAAAGAGCAAGATTGATCCAATTGATTTCTGGCAGGGGGATTATTGTATTCAATCCACTGTTCAGCCCCCCGCACCTAATGCCACCTCCATCAAAGCCAAGGTGGATGGTAAATGGCAAAGCTATCAATTGACGAACTTCCCCAATTCATTTTGGGATTGGAACAGAGATCGGCGTTTAGAGTATCTGGAAATCTTTAGAGAAATGTTAGAAAAAGGTGCCGAAGCTACCCGCCAACCTCAGCTTTCAGGGCCTCATAACGGAATGGTTGCCACCTATGGTGCTGCAAGAAACGATAGCAACTTCAAGCTAAATAATGCTGTTAAAGGCATGGGGTTTTTGCCCCGAGCAGATAAAATGGCAGAAATTACTACGCTATTGGAATCCACTCTGGAAGCTCCCTTGGGTGATAAGCTTGCGATTTTGGATAGCTTGTATCATAATGCAGAGGAAGTTTTTGCCGCAGACAGGCTTGTTTCTTTGGAGCTGTATTCTGCCCCGGATTACACCACGCAGACCTTTCTAAATCAGATGGTAAATCCTGCCTGTGTAACGGTCTTTCTGGATATCCCTACTTACAAAATTAAACAGATAGCCCGGCTGATTCATCCCAAAGATCCAAAGCTATCGGATTACGAGAAACAGGCTTGCCACTATGTAAACCTGATTCATAGCTACTTCCACGGGAAATTCCCTAAAGAGTATATCGCAGTGATCTACTATAACACCGAAATTTACGATAGCTCACCCGGGAAAAAAGAGGCAAGGGGAACCAAGATAAGTCCCTGACTTCAGTTATGATGATAGTGGTATGCTATTAAACAAAGAGAAATGTTTGGAGTTCATTTAAACACAGAGAAAAAGGTACATAGCGGAGGATTCCGATCCTCCGAAAATAAGAGATAACACTTAGGTGAGTCTTTCATGTACAAGCAGAGGGAGAATATATGAGTTACGACGAATTTGATGAATTAGACGAGCTGGAATTAGAACCAGAAACCTGGACAGAGCTGGAAAAGGTGGAGAAAACTGCTTTTCTGGCTGCCTTGGTGCGCCAGGGAGAAACTGAAGCAGAAACCAACGCTACTTTAAGCGAACTGCAACGTTTGGCAGATACAGCCGGAATTGAAGTTTTGGGCAGCTATACGCAAAAAAGGAATCAGCCGGAACGTAGCACCTTTTTTGGCAAGGGATTCTTAAACGATATCAGCCAGAAAATGCTGCAAGCTCAGGCAGAGCTACTTATTGTGAATGAAGAGCTTAGCCCTGTTCAAGGCAGAAATATAGAACGGGATTTCTCTATAACAGTGATAGACCGCACCGAGGTTATTTTAAGCATTTTCCACGATCATGCCCAAACCAAAGAGGCAAAGCTACAAGTGCGGCTGGCAGAATTGGAATATCAGCTACCCCGTTTAAAGAGATTGTGGGGTCACTTCGATAAAGAACGTGGCAGTGCCCGCAGTGCAGGTGGCAGTGCTTCACGCGGAATGGGTGAGAAACAAATAGAGATAGATAAACGCCTTATACGCAATAATATCGGCAAAATCAACAAGGCAATTCACCGAATCACGCACCAAAAGGAAACACAGCGTAAACAAAGAGAAAAAACCCGTAAAATCTGCCTGGTTGGCTACACCAATGCGGGTAAATCCACTCTCTTCAATCGGCTTACCAATGCCGGTGTATTGGTGGAAGATCGTTTGTTTGCCACCTTGGATTCCACCTCGCGTCAGCTAAAACTTGCCACAGGAAACCCTGTGGTGATCTCGGATACGGTAGGGTTCATCTCGAACTTGCCGCATCACCTTGTAGCCTCGTTCAAAGCTACACTGATGGAGGTTCAGGATGCTGATCTGCTGCTGCATATTGTGGATGTTTCCGATGAACGCTTTGCTTACTACATAGATGAAGTAAATTCTGTGCTTACGCAGATTGAGGCAGCCGGAATCAAACAGATTGTGGTATTTAACAAAATTGATGCTTTGGATGATAAATATCTAAGCCTTTTGGTGAGGCGTTTCCCGGAAGGGGCATTTATCTCGGCTTCGGAAAACCGCAATATCGATACTCTGATTGCCAAAGTGGAAGCACGCATATTTGCCACTCAAGCTATAAAAATTCGCCTTCCCTACGATAAATCTGCCCTTGTTTCCCGCCTGCATGGCATAGCTGTTATTATCAGCGAGGACTATCAGGAAGAGGGAATTTACATGGAAATTGAGCTACCCAGCAGTGATCTGTATCTGGTTCAAGAGTACATTAAAAAGTAAATTCAATTAGTGCAGTTGGAGTTCAAATGGCTTATCCCAATTTGTTATGTAGCAGTCAGGTTCAAGAGCCATTTGGACTTCAACAGGTGCAGCCTGCAAACAGTAATGTTTCTGCCCTCATCTCTTGAAGTCCGAAGTGCCTGTATAGTATTGTGTAAGCTATGATTCTGGGGTCGGCACTTTGAACTCCAAAGCTTTTTTGGGGTAAAAGTAGCTTAGGGGGTTGCAACAGTTGAGGCAACCACTCTGAAAAAGCGTTTGGAAGCTGCCGTGGTACTGTAGCTATTTGTAAAAACCACTGCCAAAGGCTCTTCTAACCAGCTATTTAAGTTTTCGGTAGCATACACTTTATAGCTTTGTGCACCCGGAACCGCATCCCAGCTTAATTGCAAACTTGCTCCGTTATTATTTACTGTAACAAGTGGGCTAATCAAAGCTGCATTGCTCGCCACAAAAGCAGTTACGGGGATATAGCTGCTAAGCGTTCCGCTTGCAGAGGGTGCAGATGGATCGTAAACAGTGGAATCGCTGTATAGATAACGGCTGCGATTGGGTGTTGCTACAAAATCAGTATAATAAAAGTGGTTACTCGAGCTGAAGTATTCAGTATCCATGGGTCTGTTTACACGCACTGCCAAATTAGCTCCTGAATAGGCAAAAGGTGCGCTGAAGGGGATAATTACGCTGTTTGTTCCTAAAGAGAAATCAACCATTCCATCAAACACCAAAGTGTAGTTTTCAAAAGGAAGCCAGGCAGTGCTGAGGTTAGTCTCTGTGGTGTTTTTCACCCAGATTTTCACCGGTTTACTGCTAAGCTCTTGCACGAAATTGCTGCTGTAAATTAATCCCTCTATGTTTCCAGAGGCAACTATCAATTCATCAGCCAGATAGATAGTTTCGCTAATGCTGTTTTTCCAGTAGAAATTTATCGGTAGGGTATTAGCCGTTGTGGTGCTTTGGATGTCTCCAGCCACAGGTAAGTAAAATGTTTGTGGATAGATGGTTAGCTGCTTATTGGCAGAGCTGTTATTCCCGCTATTGGAATCCCCCGTAAGGGATACATTGCCGTAAATCTGAAGCTCTCCCGTAATGGAGGGAATCCAGCTAATTGTATGTAAAGCCGTGGTTTCGGGTGCCAAGGGAGTTGTGATAAGCAGGCTGGCAAGCTCAATGCTGTTGTCCACACTCATCAGCTTTAAGGTGTAAGAATTTTGGGTAAGTAATCCATTATTTTTTACCCCAATCTGGCAGGTGTGGGTTTCACCAGCATTAGCATAGCCATTGGTGCTAAAAGAGCTAAGCAACAGATCGTTATTTACCATTGCCTCGAATAGCAGATTATCCAGATAGATAGAGCGATAAGTTCCGCCCAAGCCATG
>JAQVMI010000123.1 GCA_028703735.1 Candidatus Cloacimonadota bacterium
AGATAACGGTTATTCTGGTATATTTGCTTATGGTGGTGAATCTGTATTGTCTCTTCCGACACGAATGCACGAATGCTCAGTCGGTGGCGGTGGTGGTGGATACCAAAACTATTATGCTAATTCTGGCACATACAGTGCATCCGGTGGCGGAGGAGGTGGATATGGTACATCTGGAGAAGATGGTTATCCAAGAGTATTTGGACCTGGTGGTTTAGGAGGAACTACTTACGGCAATAGTATTGATAATAGTATTTTCATGGGCTCCGGTGGTGGTGCTGGTGGCACTAGCAGGGGTGACTGGCAAGTTAATGGAGGGGCTGGGGGTAATGGTGGAGGTGTGATTTACATCACAGCAAGATCTATGGTTAATCATGGATCAATCTCAGCAAATGGAAATAATGGGTCAAATGGGATTCATGGGAATTATTATAATCTCTGTGCAGGAGGTGGTGGTGGCGGTAGCGGTGGCCAAGTTAAAATCACATCTCTATCATTAATTAATAATAGTCAAATTTTATCTTTGGGCGGTTCAGGTGGGTATGCTTCTCGTGGATTCAATGTAACTGGGACATATTATTCTGCTAATGGAGGTATTGGAGGCAGTGGCAGAATTGCAATTAAAGGAGTATCAGTCAATAATGCTAATATAAATCCTCTTCCAGTTACTAGCCCATTATCAAGTACAAGCACAATAAGGTTCATTTCTAGTATTACCAGTGGTGTAATCGCTCCTGGTAGTAGCTTACAGGTTCAACTAACACAGATTATTCCAAACATTTATGTTGGTTCATACTCAGATACTTTGTATATACAATCAAATGATATAACATTACCATCATTACCGATTATCATTTCTTTAAATATACTGCCAGGGTATATATCCATATCACCACCACAACTTTCAGTGAATATTAATGCTTCATCAAATACGCAATGCCGCGATTTGACTATGATAAACACAGGAATTGGTCAGTTCAATTATGCTATAGTTGACTCAATTACATCCTATGATAACTTAATTGCTTACTATCCCTTCAGTGGAAATGCAAGTGACATTGGTACTTTCCAACACAATGCCGTAAACTACAATGCAGTTCTAACTAATGATCGATTTGATAACGCCAATAATGCCTATTACTTTAACGGATCGAATAGTTACCTTGAGATCGACCCTATACCTTCTGAGTTACTCGGGAATCAACCATTTTCGGTTAGCTTCTGGGTTAAACCAGATAATGACGATTTTGGGTGGTATCTAACATTTGGATCTCCTAATACAGATCAAGGCTATCATATTGGCAGTAGGGTTACTGGTAACAATCTTATCTATGGTTATTGGAATCATGGGGTGAATACTAATGTTAGTAGGACGGCTAACCAATGGAATCATTTTGTAATAACAATAGATGGTGTGACTCAAAAAATATATAAAAACGGATTATTAGCGTATTCAAATGGGCTGAATGGATCGATTCCAAACATAACAGAAGGAGTTATTAGAATAGGTCGGCAACTTGGTAGCATAAATGAGTTTGCTAAAGGGGCGATAGATGATGTATCTATATTTTCAGCAGTACTTTCGGATACTGAAATACAGAAGATGTACACTTCTAACCAGATAGTATCATATAATCCTATGACAGGGATTGTACCTGCTTCTGGACAGCAAACTGTAATTGTATCGGTTGATGGCTCGACTTTAAGTGAAGGTATTCATAACGAATCCACAATGATTCTGTCAAACGCATCTTCTGAAAATAGTCCCTTGTGTATCCCCATTACTATCAGAGTCGATATTACACCTCCAGCTACACCTTCAGGTCTTACTTTCGACGAAGGACAGAGTGACATGAATCAGATATTCTTGGGCTGGACAGCAAATGCATTGGCAGACAGTGTTCACAGCTACAATATCTACCGCCGGGGGGTACATGATGCTGCCTGGGTGCTAAATGGCATCGTGAATGCAGATCAAACCTGGTTCATCGACAACCAGTTCACGGGGTTAGATACCACCGCAGTGTATTATAAAGTTACGGCAGTGGACTGGGTGGAAAATGAAAGCGTAGCATCTGGGGAAGTACTGGCTTGGCTGCAAAGATTCCCAGCACCTACTGGTCTTACGATGGAGATTATCAGAAATAGGCATGTGAAACTTACATGGAATCCTGTTACACAAACTATCAGTGGGAATCCGGGAACACCATCCTGCTATGTTATCTACCGCAGTAATACTCCCAGCCCTATAGAGAACTTCTACTTCGTTGGAGCAGTGGATGCCACCACATTTACACATAACTGGGCTGCGTGGTTCATTGAACAAAACAAACAGTTCTATGTCGTAACTGCTTATAGTGGCAATTTTGAGGATTTGAGAGCAGTCGCTGATAGCCGTAGAGAATGGAAGTATGGTGAGTTAGAAAGCATGTTACAAAGAACTCCTCATGTGATACAAAACCCCAAATAATGTGTATGAATATATTGTAGAGGAGACATTAAGATGCACAACCACAGTGATAATCCACAACCCAATGTGCTTTCATTTGATAAGCTACACATTATTCAATGGCTTGGCAGCACTGACAGAAAAACCGGTAAAGAACTTTTCAACACTCTTCAAGCTTCCGGAGATATCGATCATAATCTCGTTGAATTTGTTGATATAGCTGACAAATCTGAGCTACTGTCAGTTCTTGACAATCTGATAATCTCGTGTCGAGATAAAGATTCAATCCCCCTAATACATATCGAAACACATGGCAACGATAGTGGTATTGGGACATCTGTGAATCCTAACCAGTTTATTGAGCATACCGATTTATTAGAGGTATTACGAGAACTTAATGTTCAAACAAAGTTTAACCTCTTCATAGTTATGGCTGCGTGTTTTGGCAGTAAGTTGGTGAAAATCATAAAAGATACACTTCTAAAACCCAGCCCATTTTGGGGAGTAATGGGACCTATTAAGGAAACCTATGATGACTATATCTACAGAGGTTATTGTGCTTTTTATAAGAGTTTTTTTAAAACCTATAATATCAATGAATCCATGAAGGTTATGAAAGATGAGGTACCTCAGTTTGATAAAGATCTACGAATGTATACTGCTGAGGAGTTGTTTCAAAAAGCAATTAAACAATATTGTACTGATAAGTGCAGCTTAGAAATCTCACTAAAACGGGCAGAAGCCATTATAGAAACTTTTAATGTAACATCTAAGGATAAGATTACAGATTTGGATTTTAAGTATAAGATTGCTGAATACTTACAATCTACAGTTAGTAAAAAGGCAATTTTTGATGCTCGTAAGAGAGTCTTTTTTATGCATGATCTATACGCAGATAATCCTGAATTATCAGATCCTGAGTTTCCTTTGGACATTTAGTAAAAAAAGGCATTATGCATTTAAGAGCTGTTATGATAATAGTGCTTGATTGAGAGAATCAGATTATCATAGTCGTTGTCCTGCACTTCCAATGAAACGGGGGAAATGGAGTATGCGCTCCTGAGACGCTTACCGTGTTCATGTCTGAGTCGTATTCTTTTCTGTTCTTCCTTGATCCAGGGGGCGAGGGCTTTGTTGGATTCCGGATCAAGTCCGGAAAGACAGGCGGGACATAGGTATTAGTATGGGTTCCAGACTGTATCTGGTATGACGGGTAAAATAATTCTCTGTCCACACGTTATGAAAGAGAGCCTTTATTTTAGCTCTCTTTCATAACTTGTGGGTAATTTTTGTCATTCCGGACTTGATCCGGAATCCAGTTTTTACAAACCACATCCAGGAATTGCTGCCTTCGTCTTAGAACGTGTAGCCAAATTTTATTCTTGGCTCAAAGGCATAATCCGGCTTTCCGCTATCAATTTCTGCAAAGGAATCTGGCACATTAGTATTTACAGGCAACAAGGCAACGCCGACCATAGGTTCTAAGAACCACCGTTTTTTAAAGAACTCGAAGCGGTAACCCACTGTTCCATGAACATATAGCTGAAGACCATCCTGAATCTTTTTATCTTCTTCATCATAGAATCTTTGGAAATATGGGGTTGCAACTACAGAAGCAAAGGAATTTTTCCACAAAAAACGTTGATATCCCAATCCTACCCCAACCGCTAACACCTTGCCCGGGTAAGAATCATCAGAACTATCATTTGCACCCAAAGGTTTGTAATAGGTATTTGTGATGGCTTCCACCAGCAGGTTATCCTTGGGTGTTAGCCGATATCCATAGTTTAACTGTCCAAAATATATAGGTTTGTCTGCACCTATGTTTCTTAACATGCATAGTGTGCTACCGATGGTGTGTCTGAAGGCAACATCGTTATTTCCATTATGATCAGGTGCATCATCAGTTACAGCCAAATCCGTGCTAAAAGCAGCGGTTACCCACAAGCTTATCATTATTACCAGTATTAGGTGTAGTCTTGTCATTTTCATCCTCTTTTTTGTTGATTGGGTTTAAAACTTTTTATTACTGCTTCGCTTAAGTGACGCAGCATATTCTTATATTCCAGGGCATAGAGCTGCATTTGGAATTCACTAAGCACCAGGGTTTTTTGCTTTACCATCTTCTGATAGTCCGGACAGTTCTGAGTTTTTACCACCTTGTCCAGATTCTGCATCAAGCCCTTGATTGATGACCACAATGTAATGGCAATCTCCACAGCGCTATAGTCCTTGCGCAAAATTCCCTCTTCCAGGGCTACTTTTATGGGAGCACAAAGGGTTTCCCAAAACTTGTTGTATTGGCTTACATAATCCTGATATCCTTCCAGGCTTACAAAATCCATCCCGGCGGTGGTTTCCTGAGAGCTAAGCAGCTCATACTGCGCATTAAATTCGCTGTAAAAGCCGATGTATGCCTCCACAATCATGCTTATCTTATCGTGTGCCGATTCCACTCCGGACATGCTGGTTTCCAGAAGCTCGGTTAATTTGCAGATCACTCCGCTCATCACATTAAGGATTATTTCCTCCTTGTTCTTGAAATACACATAGAGGGTTGCCTTGCTCAATTCGGAACATTCGGCGATTTCTTCCATGGAAGAATTCACGAATCCTTTTGCCAGGAATATCTTCGTGGCACAATCCATAATAACTGATTTACGCTGCTCTTTTTCTCTTTCTTTTCGTTCCTGGATTCCCATTATCCTTCTCCTTTTACCTTCGGACATAGACTGACCGCTGGTCAAGATTTTAACGGCAGTCATTTGTGTCAAGATTTTTTTTGCCCCCCTGCCACTTTCTGCCTCCGGGTATAAAGGATCAGTTGAATTTGCAAATTGGCTCACTGATTTTTGCAAATGGCATTTTTGCACTCGGTTTGGATCAAGGTTTTTGCAAATTGGCTCACGATTATTGCAAATGAAAGGATCAAGGCTTTTGCAAATTAGCTCACGGTTTTTGCAAATGACATCTTGCTGTGACAATTGAGAGCCCATAAAGCCATATCTATCTTATGCTATTGTGCAGAAAGGACTTGACCACGGTTGCCACTGGTTCTATGTAGAACCCATAAGTTAACAGTCGGGTAACCGAAAAGGAGATCAAGATGACCAAGCAAAAGAAAGGCAAGACACCGCTGGAGGAGATGGTAAAATCAGGCAGCCAGCTCGTATTGATGAGAGATGATGGTTCTGATGTGCCAGTTGAAGCTCTGGCAGAAAAGGCAGGGGTATTGAAGTTAGGATCAACCATGAGGGTGATTGAGATGGATAGAGTAATATTGGATGGTTCTGATGGCGATCCGGTTGATGATGATCCCTACGCTAATGAGTTCAACTATAAGAGCTGGTGGAATCAGTTTCGGGGGCCCTGGCTGCAATCGGAAAAGATGACCGAGGAAGAGATCAAGATCAAAGCCGACGATGCTTGGGAATGCAGCGATTACAAGGAGATGATCAACCTGATGGCAGAGCTGATCTGCAGGCTCGAAAAGAAGTAACGTATCATTATCTACCGGATTAACCCGGTTCTTCCGGGTTTCTCTCTTGGGTATCTATTAGAAGGGTAGGGCAAGCAACTGGTACTTGGCGAGGT
>JAQVMI010000124.1 GCA_028703735.1 Candidatus Cloacimonadota bacterium
TGAATGCTTTACAAGATAAACACATAGAACTTGGCTATGAACTGCACAGCCTCGCCAAAGGTAAACGGGAAGCAGTGATGGCTGAAATATATGCCAATGCATCAGCTTGATTCCGGGTAATCGAAATTGCACGCGCTTTGTGGGCAGAAAGTCCGAAAGATTGTCTTTACAAAATCGTACTTGCACACGCCTCGTGTGCAGACAGTCGGGGCATTTGTCTTCACGGATATTTGCCTTTTCAATATGGAAACAGAATGCGATATACATTAAACAACATAAAGGAGATCAAAAATGATAGTAACAACAACTCCAAATGTGGAGAACCACACAATCGATAAGTACTTAGGAATTGTGGCAGGCGAAGCCATAATGGGTGCCAATATTGTGCGCGACATCCTTGCTTCGATAACAGATATCGTGGGTGGACGTAGCGGAGCTTACGAAGAAAAGCTAAACGATGGCAGAAATATTGCCATGCAAGAAATGAAGGATAAGGCTTTACGGATGGGTGCCAATGCTATTGTTGGTGTTGATATCGATTACGAAGTTGTGGCAAATCACATGCTGATGGTAGCGGTATCAGGAACAGCAGTTCACCTAACTCCCAAAGCGTAATTACCAGAGGTGTTATTACTTATAGTTTAGTTACACAGCCTGTTTCATCTTAAGCACCAGCATGTTTTTTACAGGCTTGGTTTCGTTATCCCAAAATCTGAATCCTGCTTTCTTAAGTTTAGGTAGATAAGCTCTGTAGTTTAAGGGAAGAATCAAGCCGTATTTCTTTAAAGGAGTGTAAAAACTCTGGAAAAAGGGCAATTCTGCCTGTATATCTTTAGGCGGTGGAGATAGTAATATGATGTTCTTTTCTGCCAATCCTGCATGCAGATAGCGAGCTTGATTGGTTTCGAACACTATACAGCGCTTTTGGATAAAATCTAATGCTTCCGGGCAATTGTGCACACTCTGCCAGCCACAGGGGATGTAATCCGGATAAATATTGAACAAGGTGAGATCGTAGTCCTTCATAATTACAGGCTCAGATTGCTTCTTTATTCCATGCTTATCCACTGTGTAAAATTGCTTCACCACTTCAAAACCAGCCTGTTTTGTAATATGCAGGCTTTCTGTGTTTTTGTAATAGGTGCAAAATTCAAATGTAAGTAGCGGATTCTTGGCTTTTAGTGAGGCAGCAAAGCGAAACATCTCTCTATTCATCAGCTTTCCCACACCTTTACCCTGAAATCTTGCATGAACCCGTAAGCCTTCGAACCACAATACGTTATCTGGAAATAAGCTTAGTTTTATGCAGGCAATCACCCTGCCCTGATATTCGCACACGAAGAAATATGGTTCTTGCAACCAACGGGGTAGAATTCTGGGTAGATAATCACTGCCACCCCAAATTCCACGAGCAATGGAGATCAAATCCTCGGTATCTTCAGTTTTTGCCAGGCGAACTTGGCAATCCTGTAGGTTAAAAATATGGCGCATATACACTTAATCCTAATAGTATTACTTTATCTATTTTAAAAATCAGAGCCTGTATTAGTCCTACTCAAGGAATCACAACAATTCTTACTTCGATAGGTAACAGGGTTGTTATAGGCAGATTTAGGTCAAGCAAAATCTCTGTTTATTACGGAAAATTGTTATTATTACCATACGAGATGATTTGGTGTGAGCAAATGTTAATTTACTTACCTGAATAGATTTAGATACTTTCATTTTAGTAGTGGTATTGTTGCTTGCATGATTTTCTTGACAAGAATACAAGGCGTGATATTATATGCCTTACTCTTGCAGATTGCATATTAGTGTTTTGAACTGCAAGAGGCATTAGTATCCGATTTGTTTTAGTTCCTCTTAAAAGAGAGAAAAAATAAGGAGAGACACATGAAACTAAGAGTAATGGTTCTATTAGCTGTGCTAATCGTAATGCTGCTTAGCGCTTGCACCATCAACAGACCCGTTTGCGCCACTTCCAATCCTTTGGGACAGAAAGTTGGTGTTTACACACAAACAGGGATTCTGTATTTCCCCCCAATGGCAAACACAAATGCCGCAATAGCAAAAGCCGCTGCCAATGGTGGCATAACCAAGATCTCCACCGTAGATTATAACACTACCTGGATGATCTTCATTATGAAATACGAAACCATTGTAACGGGAGAATAACCTATACTTTTCTTATTTGGGGAAAGCAGTATCCTGTTGGTAGCTTTCTATCCGATTTCTGGATGTTAGTTGCGTAAATAGCAGGTTGCTTATACCCCTGTTTCCCATTACACATTACAAGAGCCTAAGTGGATTACTGCTTAGGCTCTTAATTTTTCCCCCTGGAAAAGTAAGGTGCGGGAACATGTCCCGCACTTTACTGTATAACAATTACCATATAGAACGACAAATTATCGTAATGACAGCCGCCCCGGCTGTTTGCACACGAGGCGTGTGCATTTACGATGATACTGTCTTATACGGTAATTTACTACTTAATCTTATGCTGTTGTATGGGTTATTCACTAATTGTGATCACCGCTTTCTTTGCACAGTTCAATCAAAACGCCAAGGCTGGATTTTGGGTGAAGAAAGGCAATATCAGCATGATGAGCACCGGGACGTGGCTCTTTATCAATAAGGGTTATGCCACTTTCTTCAGATTGCTTCAATGCTTCCGGCAGGTTGTCCACAGCAAAGGCAATATGCTGAATTCCTTCACCTTTTTTTTCGATAAACTTGGCTACCGGGCTATCTTCCGAGGTGGGGCACAGCAATTCTATACGTGTGTCGCCACAGGGAAGAAAAGCTACTTTAACCTTTTGAGAAGGGACTTCTTCTATTCCTTCCAGCTCTAAACCAAGGCTTTGATAAAAAGCAATTCCAGCTTCCAGATCTTTCACGGCAATACCGATATGGCTAATCTTTTTCACCACTTTCAGCCCCTTACTTTTTATAGTTTGCAGCAAGATCGTAACCAAGCTGCATGGCTTTGAGGTTTACATCCAGAAAAGCAGCTTTAACTGTTTCGGTTATTGATTGCTGCAACGATTCTTCCTTTACGATGCCGGTAGTTTTCACCAGAAAAGCCAGAGATAGGATATTCGTGGTAATGGTGCTTCCCAGCTTTTCTTGTGCTATATCTGTGAAAGGCAGCTCAAAGGTGTTTTCTGCTGCAAGGGCAAGGTTTTTTACAAAGGTAGTATCTATTATCAGGATGCCAGTTTCCCGCAGATCGAAAAGATACTTATCGCAAGCTTCCTGAGTTAATGCCAGCAGGCAATTGAAATTTGTGGCTTCGGGGAAAAATATCTCTTCATCGCTGATAATAACATCTGCGCGTGAGAATCCACCCCGGGATTCCGGACCATAACTTTGGGTTTGGGTTACGCGACGTTTTTCTATAACTGCAGCACGGGCAAGAATTATTCCTGCAAGGATCAAGCCTTGTCCACCGCTTCCCGAAAGGCGAATCTCATAATTCATTATTCACCTCCCATGGCTTGTACACGTTTCACCAGGGAAGCATATTCTGCGGTGTATTCTGCACGGACTTCTCTTCGCAAAATACCACGGATAATTTTGCCTTCCACCTTTTCTGGAGGTAGTTTTTCCACGGCTGCCAAAGGTATAGAGTTATCGCGGAATTCCTTCATCATTTGGGGAGCACCACCTTTCTTGTTCAATCTGCCATAAATAACAGGGCAGGCACTTATTACTTCTATCAGCGAGAAACCAGGGTATTCCAATGCGTCTTTCATGATGCTTTGCATTTCCAAAGCGTGGAAAGCAGTGGTTCTTGCTACAAAGGATGCACCTGCACCCATGGCAAGATTACAGATGTTAAAATCTGGTTCTATATTGCCGTAAGGTGCTGTGGTGGCTATTGCATCGTGTGGGGTAGTTGGACTGCACTGTCCACCTGTCATACCATAGATGTTATTGTTTACCAGAATTACCTTTAGATCAATATTACGTCTGGCAGCATGAATCAAATGATTGCCACCAATCGCAGTGCAATCTCCATCTCCAGTAATTACTATTACCTTCATGTGCGGTTTTTGTAGTTTTACACCTGTGGCAAAGGCAATGCTGCGTCCGTGCAGTGTGTGCAGGGTATTAAAATCCACATACACCGGCATGCGCGACGAGCATCCTATCCCAGAAACCATCACTATATCATCTCTATCCAGATTCAACGAGGCTATAGCCCGGATAATTGCTCCCAGCACAATACCATTGCTGCAACCGGCACACCATACATGTGGGAATTTCTTATCGTGACGCAGGTACTCATGAACTATTTTTTGCGGAATGTTAGGCATATCAGGACACCTCCTTGATTTTTCGCAAGATGTCATTTGGAGTGATGAGCTGTCCATTTACTCTTTGTATTGGTATTAGTGACCCATCGCTCTTTTCTTTGATCAGGCGTTGAACTTCGTGAATTAATTGTCCCTGGTTAAGTTCTGGAACAATAACAGTTTCTACATTTCGCAGCATTTTTCGCACAGCATCATCGGGGAAGGGCCAAATGGTTAAAGGGCGTAATAAACCAACCTTTATGCCTTCGTGACGTGCCATGGCGATTGCAGCTTTGGCAGCGCGTGAAGTGATTCCGGCAGTGAAGATTGCAATCTTTGCATCTTCCATCATGTGGCTTTCTATCTGAACCAGATCGCGGATATTGTAACTTATCTTTTTGCGTAGGCGTTCCATCATTTCTCCGGCTTCGGTAGATTTATTGGTGGGGAAGCCAAGTGCATCATGGGTTAAGCCCGTAACGTGAAAACGATAGCCTTCACCATAGCTGGCAAGAGGCGAAAGATATTTCTGGTTTTCATCGTAATGTTTATACCAATGGGGTGGAACGGTTGGTTTTATTCTGCTTATCACCCTTACATTTGCCATGTCGGGTAGCTGAACTGCTTCACGCATGTGTCCCAAAACTTCATCTAACAGCAAAATAACGCAGGTGCGGTATTTTTCGGAGAGGTTTACTGCTCTGATGGTTAATTCGTAGCTTTCTTTCACGGAATCAGGATACAAGACAATTGCGGGTGAATCTCCATGAGAGCCCCATTTTGCTTGCATGATGTCTCCCTGAGCGGGACTTGTAGGCATTCCTGTGCTTGGTCCTAAACGCTGAACATTTACCACTACGCAGGGTGTTTCGGTAATTTTGGCAAAGCCAATACCTTCCTGCATTAGGGAAAAGCCTGGTCCACTGGTAGCGGTTAGCGATTTTGCTCCTGCAAGGGAAGCTCCTACTATTGCACAGATAGAGGCAATTTCATCTTCCATCTGAATGAATACTCCACCACGTTTGGGTAATTCTGTAGCTAAAATCTCTGCCACTTCAGTTGAAGGGGTAATGGGGTAGCCTGCAAAGAAATTTACGCCTGCATCAAGTGCTCCGTAGGCAACGGCTTCATTACCTTGCATCAGCACATTCTTGCGTTCGCGTTTATTTTGCAGTTCATCCAGTTTGCTTTCAACCTTTGGGTTTTCAGATTCTTTGGCAGGTGCTTTGGTGCTTTTCGTTGTTTTTTTTAACATTTCCTTCTCCTTCAACGATCCTTTGCGCCAGTTATGGCAAAATCCGGGCAGAGCCGGTCACAAGTTTCGCAGTGAATGCACTTTGCAGGGTCTAAAACGTAGGGCGAGCCATCGCTTTTCCTGCCTAAGCATCCGGTAGGACAAAAAGCTACGCAAATTCCACACTTTTTGCACCAATTGTAATAAATCAACACGGGTGAATCGTCATCGCCAGGGGCTTTAACCTCTGTGATTTCCACTTCCATCTTTTCCGGAGTATCATCCGTGCGTAAAATCATGCCCATTCGGTCTTTTTCGACTTTTTCGGACATTATTCCTCCAGTTCTATATTTTGTTATTTTTTATTGCTTTTTTAAGGTAATTGCCTAAGCGCATACAGCCTTCCACGCTTTTTTCGATACTTTCGTAGCTGAAGTTCAGGCGCATTGTGTTATTTCCGCTTCCATCACAAAAGAAGCTGGTTCCTGC
>JAQVMI010000125.1 GCA_028703735.1 Candidatus Cloacimonadota bacterium
ATAGATTCGCTTTGGTTCCATAAAGATAACCGGATCAGGATCCTCTATAGCAGCTATCAATAATCCCTTTGCATCGTAAGGAGTGGAGGGGATCACCACCTTTAAACCAGGGGTGTGCCCAAAATATGCTTCCGGGCTTTCGGAATGATGTTCCAGAGCGTTTATTCCACCACCATAGGGTATGCGGATAACGGCAGGAACCGTAAATTTGCCTCTGGTGCGATTCCGAAACCGCGAAATGTGTGATAGAATCTGATTCATTGCCGGATATACGAATCCATCGAATTGCATTTCGATTACAGGCTTCATTCCTGCAATAGCCATTCCCAAAGCACTTCCGGCAATGGCAGATTCTGCCAAAGGAGAATCGAACACTCTTTCGCTGCCATGCTTCAGCTGCAAGCCTTCGGTTACGCGAAAAACTCC
The DNA here is from genome assembly GCA_028703735.1 of Candidatus Cloacimonadota bacterium. Lineage (GTDB taxonomy): Bacteria > Cloacimonadota > Cloacimonadia > Cloacimonadales > Cloacimonadaceae > Cloacimonas. Next base: position 427 of record JAQVMI010000125.1, read on the forward strand.
GCCTTCCACGCCTACATCTTCACCAAAAACCACCACAGATTTATCTTCTGTTAGCATTGTATCCAGTGCATCATTTATTGCCTGTACTATATTCATCACCTTCATTTGTCACCTTCCATGTTTTGTAAGTAGTTCTCGTAGTTGTTCTTTTGGCGTTTAAGCTCTTGCGGCATTTCCTGATACATATAGCCAAACACATCCTCCAAAGGATAATCCGGATGCTTTTCTGCTGCCTCAAATTCTGCATCAATTTTCTTTTTATAATCTTTAATCAAAGCATCTTCCTGGCTTAGATCGAACAGCTTTCTATCTGTGATATAGCCCTTCAAGCGTTTCATAGGGTCTTTTAATGCCCAATCTTCTTCTTCCTCTTTGGTTCTGTAGCGGGTTGGATCGTCTGAGGTTGTATGAGCTCCCATACGGAAAGTTCTGGCTTCAACAAGCATGGGACCCTTTCCATTTATAGCTTGTTCACGTGCAAAAGATAGAACCTCGTGCATAGCAAACAGATCATTTCCATCCACTAAAACGGAGGGAACTGCATAAGCATAACCTTTTACTGCCAGATTTACAGATTTGGTTTGCATTTTTAGGGGTACAGATATAGCAAACTGGTTATTCTGAACTATAAATACCACTGGCACATTCCACACTGCGGCGAAATTTAATGCTTCATGGAAATCTCCTTCGGAAGTGCCACCATCACCCACAAAAGCGAAAACAACCGCTTTCTCTTTGTTATAGTTCATAGCATAGCCAATTCCAACTGCATGTAGCAATTGGGAGGCAATAGGAACCGAAACCGGTAGCATGCGCCTTGCATTGGCAAAGCGCGAGCCATCTTCATTACCTTTAAAGTAAAGGAAGATTTCGCTCATCGAAACACCCTTGGCAAGCCATGCACCAAGTTCCCTGAATGCAGGAACCAGCCAATCCTCTTCTTTCATCACCATACCGGCAGCAATATGTATCGCTTCCTGCCCCAAATTGGGGGGATAGGTAAACATTCTGCCCTGCCTTTGATAGCTTACTGCCATCATATCAGCAGTGCGTTCAAACAGCAAATCCTGGTATGCCTGCTTAATCTCTGCATCACTTAGAATAGGCTTCCATTTCTTATCCAAAGCCTTTCCGTCATTATCTATTAACTGATATTGCTTGTTTTCCCAAGCGGGGTATTTATCCAAAGTTTCCTGGTTAAACATCTTTAAACCACCTCAATATTATTTATATCCTACTTAAATGATATGCAAACCTGTAGACTTGGCAAGTTTTAATTTATGGTGAAGGATGTTTTTTTGTTTTACGAGAACACCTTGTTGTCTTTGTGATATTTATAAAAATCGCAGCTTACTTACCTTTGTTCCATGCATCAATCCCAGCTAACTGCCAGAAGATTCCCTCGTGATTCCCTCGTCCCACCTGGGAATCACGAGGGGATCACGAGGGAATTAGCTGGGATTGAAGCAAGGGCAAAACAGTAGTCTTCCCGGTAAGAACGATCTATCCTCAAAAAAAAAAGGGTTAGGCTAACAAGAATTAGTTTAGTTAATCAGCTGGGCAAACCAAACTTATCACTAATCTTGTTTTGCGAATTCCACATCGGCAGTTTCCTGCATAAATTGGCTCATATACAGCTTGTAATAGCGTCCTTTTTGATGCATCAAATCCTGATGAGAGCCAGATTCTATCACCTTGCCCTTATACATCATCAGGATACGATCCACATTTCGGATAGTGGATAAACGATGCGCCACTATTATTCCTGTTCTTCCATGCAGAACTTTATGCATGGCAATCTGAACCAAGCCCTCAGTTTCTGTATCGATAGAAGCAGTAGCTTCGTCCAAAATCAATAATCGTGGATTTGCCAGCACAACTCTGGCAAAGGCAATTAGCTGTTTTTGTCCTGTGGAAAGCAGGTTTCCTGCTTCACCCACTTGATAATCATAAGCATCGGGTAAGCTCAAGATAAATTCATCTGCATTCACCAGTTTTGCAGCGGCTATTACTTCGCTATCCCTGGCATCTAACCTGCCATAACGAATATTTTCCCTAATGGTTCCCTGGAATAAATGCGGAACTTGCTGCACATAGCCAAGCTGGCTGTGAATCCACTTTAGGGGAATCTCCCGATAGTCATAACCATCGATAAGAATTCTACCCGAAGTAGGTTCATAAAAACGGCAGACAAGATTTACCAGGGTGGTTTTTCCCGTACCCGTCTCCCCCACCAGGGCAATGCTTTCTCCCGCTTTAATCTGTAGCGAGAAATCCTCGAAAACAGGCTTACCTTCCTTGTAGGCAAAGCTAACATTATCCAGGGTTATTGTCCCATTCATAGTAAGTTTTCCCCATTTATCATCCCAGGCTACAGAGCTAATGATCTCTGGTTCTAAATCCAACAGCGAAAATACTCTCTCTGCTGCTGCCTGACCGTTCTGCAATTCTGCAAAAAGCCTTGCCACATTGGAGATTGGCTCGAAAAGCTGTATCGTATAGCTAATAAAGGCAACCAAGGCACCATAGCTTATTGCTTTGCTAAGTGTGGCAGAACCACCTAACCATAATACCAAACCTACTCCCATAGAAGATACCATTAGAATCATAGGCATAAACATTGCAGATGCCACAGCAGCTTTTACAGAATTCGAGAACATATCGTGATTAAGGGTAACAAATTCATCCAGATTGGCTTTTTCACGCACCAAAGTCTTCGTGGTTTTTGCCCCATGAATACCCTCTCCAAAACTATGGGTAATTCGGGAGTTCAAACGGCGAACCATTCTGTAGGACTTCAGCAGTTTCTTTTGAAAACGGATGGCAATATAGCCAATAAGCGGAAGCAAAAGCAGTAGTATTAATGCCAAACGCCAGTTTAACACCAATACAATGGAACCAACAATTAGTATGTAGGCAAATCCCCAGGCTAAATCCACAATACCCCAGGCTACAATATCTCCCAAACGCGAGATATCCGAAGTTAAGCGGGCAACTATCCAGCCCGTGGGAGTTCTGTCATAATAGCTTAGCTGCATTGATTGCAGCTTGGCAAAGCACTTTTTACGCAGATCGTAATTCATTCCGGTTTCTACCTTTCCGGTTAAATGGATGAAAAGTGCTACCGTAAAAAAGCCTACAACAACCACGATAAAATATAGCAAAGCGAAGGTAATAATGCCTTCGTAGCTTCGTGGTATAATCATTTTGTCTATGGCATATTTTGTAAAAAGCGGTAAAACAGAATCTAATCCAGCCATAAAAACCATCAATCCAGCAATGCTGATCATAGAGTATTTGTAGGGCATGGCTTGCTTTACCACTGCAAGCCACAATTTGGGATCCAGATTCTTGGTAAATTCTTTTTCCTGATGTATCTGATTCATTTTATCCTGCTTCAATTTCCAGTTGATGTTGCAGATTCCAGATGCGCTGATAAGCTCCCGGAACCTCGATCAATTCTGAATGTTTTCCTATTTGTGCTATATGCCCATGTTCCAATACAACAATACGATCCGCCAGGGCAACGCTGGAAAGTCTGTGAGTTATGATGATAGTAGTACTGCGTCCTTTGCGCTGTTGCAGATTTCGTTGGATGATCTCTTCCGTCTCTGTATCTACAGCAGACAAAGCATCGTCCAAAATAAGGATGGGAGCATTAATAATCAAAGCTCTGGCTATGGCACATCTCTGCCTTTGACCACTAGAGAGGGTAATCCCTCTTTCTCCAATTACTGTTTCGTATCCATGTTCAAAATCTGATATTGTTTCGTGCAGGGCAGCCTCTTTTGTGGCAGTTTCTATGGCAGAAAGCTCTGCATTGGGCACAGCTATTCCTATGTTATCTGCCAAAGACCGTGCATATAAGAAGGGCTCTTGTAAAACAATACCAATTTGGCTCCGCAAGTATTGTCTGTCGTATTTTTTAATCTCCAATCCATCTATAAGTATCTTGCCATTATCATAATCGAACAAGCGTGGCAACAGGTTTGTAAGGCTGGATTTTCCTGCTCCCGTAGCACCCAGAATAACAATGGTTTCACCGGATGAAACAACAAGGTTTATATCCCTTAGAATTGGGACTCCCTCGGTATAGGCAAAATTCAAGTGTTGTATCTCTATCTCACCTTTCAATCTGTGACAATCCTGTGGCAGGTAACCTTGCATTTCTTCAACCGGGGTTTCAAGAACCTCTTTTAAACGGGTTATGGATACCTGAGCCCTACCCATATCAGTTAAAATTCTTCCCATTTCACGAATAGGCCAGATTAGCATGCCAATATAAGAACTGAAGGCAAGCATGGTTCCCAGGGAAGTTTCGCCCCTAATAACAAAGCCAATCCCAAATATTAACACCAAAGCAATTTGAAGCATGCAAAGAGCATCAGAGGAAGACCAATACCAAGCCATAACAGTTATAAGTTTACGGCTTTTATTTCGGTAATCTTCTGCGGCATTGCCAAATCTGTTTATCTCGTAATCTTCGCGGGAAAAAGCTTTTACTATCCTAATTCCAGATAGAGATTCCTCTAAGGTGGTTGTAAGAAACCCCTCTGCTTCATCCTGAGCTTTGAAACGGTTACGTACCTGCCTAAAGAATATTAAAGCATAGATAAATACTATCGGAACCACAATAGTGGAAATTAAGGTAAGCTTCACATTCAACATCAGCATTATAGGCAGGATTAGCAACACCATAAAGATACCCCTGCCCAATTGAATGAACTGCAAGGATATAAACCTGCGAATGGTATCAACATCCGAAGTGCAACGCTGAATAATATCTCCTGTTTGAACCTTACTATGCCAGGCAAAGGGTAAACGCTGGATATGATCGTAAAGAGCTTCCCGTAATCTGCGGGCGAATTCCTCTGCTACCTGAGCACTAAGCCTGCTACGTAAGTATGTAAAACCATGCGCAAAGAAGCCAATGATAAAAACTAACAGTCCCGCAATCCATAGATTATCTCTAAAGAAACCAACCAGGGTAGTAGGATTCAGCAAAGTCCAGGAGGGAATATCTGGAATCTTGCCACCCAAAACGGAATCTATGCAAAATCTTATCACCAAAGGATTAAGAAAACTGAATGAAGCCGCCAGTATGATGCACAATATGGCTGCAAAATAACGTAATTTCAGCCCTTTCAAAAAGCTGAAGACAAATATGAACGATTGCATCGCTGCTCCTTTTTTTACTATGGGATGTACCCATCTACTTGTTATGATTATTAAAGCCGGCTCTCTTAGCGCTATAAGGGAAGGTTTGTAACTCTGTTTCCTTAAGGAATAACAATCCTTGTTCCTTACTAACTCTGTTTTATATCACTCAGAAGTCTGTAAAGCCCCTCTTAAAAGATCTTTGGGAGGGTATCAGGTTCATGCTAACCTGGTTTGCTCAGAGTGATAGAGGAAGCAGCTTAGCCACATGAGTGACAGGCTGATTACTCACTCATTCTGAAAGAGAACTTAAAAAGAAAACGCTCCCAAACGGGAGCGCATTCACTATCTTGGTGCAGAAGGCGGGACTCGAACCCGCACACCCGTTACAGGCACAAGATCCTTAGTCT
>JAQVMI010000126.1 GCA_028703735.1 Candidatus Cloacimonadota bacterium
TACTATCCGCTTATCCAGGGTGAAGACGGATTTAGCGATGCCAATATCCCAGCTTGGGTAGATAGAGTGCAGCCTGCGTATTTTGTAATGCCGCAGCTTACCTGGTGGGGAAAATATGTGCGGGGTTTTTGGAATACCCTGTTTGGTAAAAGAGATATGCTGATGGTTACCGAAGGTTATAGCGTTATTTTTGGCAGAGATAACCGCAGCTATTTTTACACAGGGCTTACCAGTGTGGGATCCGATGAGGGAACTGTGGGATTTACCCTGATAGACACCCGCGATAAAAGCACGCATCTTTACAGGGTTTCCGGGGCAACAGAATTCGCAGCCATGCAATCTGCCGAAGGTAAGGTTCAGAATTTTGGATACAGTGCCACCTTTCCAATTTTAGTGAACCTGAATGGTAATGCCACATATTTTATGACTCTGAAAGATAGCGCAGGATTGGTGAAAATGTTCTGCTTCGTATCGGTAAAGGATTTCTCTCTGGTAGGAGTGGGCGAAAGCATGAAGGGAGCACGCGATAATTATCAGATGGCTATTGCGGGAAGCCGGATTGGTTCTTTGCCGGAAGGATCTATAGAAAAAGAAACCAGCGAGGGAACAATTGCCAGAATTGGTAGTGATATAAAAGACGGACGCACCTTCTATTACTTCAGCTTACAAGAAAAACCTGGGATTATCTTTATCGCTACCAGCAATTTAAGCAGCTTCTTGCCTATTACCAGTAGCGGAGATAAAGTAAGGATCGGCTATTTACGAAGTACCGATAAGGAAATAAGCCTCACCGAACTGAAAAACCTTGCATTGGGGGAATAGAGTTAGCGGATAGCACTATAAAAGGTTACAAAACAGTATTTGCACCCGCCTCGTGTACTGACAACCGGGGCGGCTGTGATTACGGATATATGACGTTTGTTTTATAGGAGTAGGAGTACGTATTTTTACCACCGAGAACACCGAGAACACCGAAATCTATAAATCAAACCCTTCGATCTTCAAACCCTGTTTCACCTTTACACCTTTACACCTTTACACCTTTCCACCTTTCCACTTTCCAAGTGTTCCACCTTCCAATCTTCACCGGCATTACAAATACCGGCAAACAACAGGATGCAATCCTATGTTACGCTGCAAAACACCGAAATCTATAAATCAAACCCTTCGATCTTCAAATTTTGTTTCACCTTTCCACTTTTCCACCTTTACACTTTTCCACCTTTCCACCTTCCAAGTGTTACACCTTTCCACTTTCCAACCCTCCAACCCTCCAACCTAAAAAAAGGGGCAGGCTATACACCCACCCCTTTTCATCGGTAAGATTATTCTTTTACGCAAACTGCGTAATTACTTTAGTAAAATCATTTTCTTGGTGCTGCTAAATTTACCGGCATACATTTTGAAATAGTAAACTCCGCTACCAACAGCACGATTATTATCATCGGTTCCATTCCATACAATGCTGTGATCTCCGGCAGCTTTGCGTTCGTCGATCAAGGTTTTCACCAATTGACCTTTCACATTGTAAATACCAATGCTCACGGGTGAAAATTCTTTCAGGCTGTAGCGAATGGTGGTTTCCGGATTAAAGGGATTGGGGAAGTTATTGTGCAATGCGGTTTTCTGCACGGGTGTAATTCCATCATCCACGGAAACAGGATTTTCTGGCAGATTTAGCAAGGCAACTTTGTAAGTTTGCAGCACTTCTTTGGTATCCAGATTTTGCACAAAGACCACAAGTTCGCTGTTAAACATATCCCAAGTGCTGCCAAAAGTGAAGTTTAGGGGTATATTCATAACACCCAAAGGAGCATTTTTAAGATCCACAATAGTGCCATTCACATCAGGAACCATAAGCATATTTACGAAATTGAATTCGGTTTGACCCTGCCAATTATAGGGAATGTGGCTTTGGGTGATAGCCACGTGCAACACCAAATTATCGTATGCCAAGTTAGCAAGCTTATTAATCTGGGCATATACGCTGTAATTAAGAGCATCGTTTGTCCCATACAGTGAAAGGCTGATTGGGGTTTTTATATCAGCACGCTGCTGATAAAGCGGTAAATATGAAGGGAAAATGCTGGTGGAATTATTCCCTCCAACATAGGATAACAGACCATCAAACACGCCAGTGGGAAATCCGCTAATTCCATAATAGGCATTGCGAGCATCAGAAGTGTCTGTGGCATAGGGATCACCATTGTGGTTTTCGATTACGGCTACATTGTAGCCTTCTTCCACAAAATGATCGGCAGCCATAGCCGCACCCGGACAGTATGGACACCATCCACCGGTACCAATTTCCAAGAGGACGTTTTGTTTACCTGAAGTCCAGGTATTCATGGTTTTTTCTTTTGTGTTGTTGGTGAGGTCTCCATCCACCACGTCTTCCAAAGAGCCAACGCTGAACACATAACGATACAGCTCGTTAGCTACTGCAGGTGTGAAACTGGGGAAACTTACATTAACCGTAGCACCGGCAGAAAGAGATTGAGAGTAAAAATCCGGATGGCTGTTTACCATTGTAGAGCCTTGGTATATATCCAGGGACACTGTGGCGGTTAAGGGGGACATGCCAAGATTTTTTACTTCGCAGATAGGTGTGATTGCTGTTCCTGCTTCCACATGCTCTGGTCCAGGGATATCCGTAATGCCTAAATCGTAAGGAAATGGAGTGTATAGCTTTACATTATCTATATACCAGTAGTCAATATTATAGGAAGAGCCACTAAAATAAATGGCAAATTGAAAGGAGCTGGAACCAACATCTGCATTGTTTATAGATACAGTCTTTAATTGGGGACCCACATTTGCCGTAGGATTCTGGCTGAATGCCACATTCCACGCTCCACCTCCGGAACGTGTAGCCACACCAACTGTAAAGGGAGTAGCATACCAATCCACATATTGATTATAGTCTAAATAAATGGTAGTTTCACCCGTTGTATCATATTGGGGAGAAATAAGATAGGTGCTTCCGGTGAATTGAGGTTCCCACGAAAAACGAACTTCCGGAGCACTGCCACCTGCAGAACCGCTTTGAACGGTATCCCAGTTTGCAGAATTGGAACTAATTGTCCAACCAGTCGGCGGGAAATTACCGGAAAAATCCTCATTTACCCAAATAGCACGGTTTGAGGCAGAAAGACTTGCGATGATGCATAACGCTGCAAGCAGTAACAGAACAGAAAGTTTTTTCATTTTGATCTCCTTAGGGGACACATACCTGATAAAATACAATATAAACCGAATGGAATTACTGTCAATAAAAATCAGCTACCAAGCAGAATTGCTCCCCTCTCCCTTGATGGGAGATGGGTTGGGGGTGAGGGTGACAATTCTTCATCCAAGCATGTTTACATTTTTATGCTTGCAACTCCCACAACGCCTATGCTTTACAAGGTTATATTTGTGTCAATAATTTTGCGCTTTCGTTTTCTGAATAGGCGGAAACCTGTTTATTACAGATTTTAGTCAACCTCATCTCTGCTATCCCGATTGTTAATTTGCTCGTAGGTGCGTTTTTTGCTACTTTAACAGCACCATTTTATGCACTGTATTGCGTTTACCTTGTTGCAGTTTGGCGAAATAAATGCCTGATGCAATGGATCTCCCACCGTTATCTTTGCCCTGCCAAATAGCTTGATGTATGCCAGCAGATAATTCGCCATCTATTAAATCTGCCACTTTCTGACCTCTGATGTTATAAATACTTAGCTTTACTTTTCCTTCGTTGGGAATAGAGAAACGAACTGTTGTGGAGGGATTAAAGGGATTGGGGTAATTGCCTTCCAAGGCAAAGACTGCCGGAGCATTTTCGTCATTCTGTTTCAAATGCACATGGCGGAAAGCATTAAGTTCTGGATATAAGTGGTTCTCTTGGGATAATACCATGTCTTCATACACTGATGCTGGCTTCAATACTATCTCTTTCTTATCACCTGCCCAAATCCTGAATTCCAGTTCGGTGCTATCGCCATTAGCAGGTTCAGAATATGCCAATATTTGCAAGGGATAGCCCTCAAAAACTCTGGCACCGATGCAGTTGTCTCCTTGATATATGCCAATTTCTTCATAAGTGGGATTGCCTTCAATACTCTCTACCATTATAGTTTCATAATTAGGTTTATCTTCATAAGTATAAAACTGCGCTACGAGAGGTTTGATCTCTCCTCTGGGGCGATAGCCATTCCAAACAAGCGATGTGTTATTAATTGCCCTTACCTCTATAGAATCACCATACTTGATGATCGGTCGTAACGAAAAATTATCGTGAACCCACCCCTCCTCTTTCTTTTTCATGCTCCACTTTTGTGCTTTGATGTAATCTATATCATCCAGAATATTAGCAAGAGCTTCTTCAGGATATACAGTTGTATAACATGGATACGTTATCCAGTTCCAACCTTCACTGATCTTATATACCGATGTTGTATCAACTTTGGTGCCCATTTCAAATAATTTAATGTTATCAATATCTCTGATTCTTAGCTTGTAACCAACCTTGCTATCGAGGTATTGAAGACCATAGTATGACCAGTAGTCTTCATACGAAGCATAACCTTTATCCGAAAGCACTATAGACAAGTAAGGCTCTAAAGACACTGCGGCATAATCAACCAGATTCCCTCCGTTTTCCCTCACGAGCTTGGGAAAACCTACCCAGTTCCAACCCTGACGAAGGTTGCGAGCCACGAAAGGATAGACTGGGTCACTCATGTATATATGCCTTCTAATTGAACGTTTCAAGTCCTGGAGTTGTGAGTTGATGTTATAAGTAAATTCGTACACACCTTTGATGGGACTAAAAAGCCCTATGACTTCATTGTATATATATACATATGTGCTATAAACACCATCATTTCCAATTAGGTCTCCATTTGCCCCATTATCATAGAGAATTATCTCCTTTGACCATGTATCTCTACTTATAGTCAATGTAACCTCAGCATCAAGAACTGGTTCCAAGTAGTCTGTAACTGAAACAGATACGAGAAAGAGAGAATCAACTGGTTGAAACTGTGGGATTTCAGATATCTCCGTTTGAATATCTGAGATAACCTCAACACCAAAACAATACTCGACAGACAACTCAGAGTTGTTTTCTATGGTTGCTGTCCATCTACCAGTTTCTGGATTATTTATGTCCAACCTATCCATTACTCCATAGAATAGATATTCATTATATTCAGTTCCAGAGGGAGAAGTTAGGTTTAGAGTAATCTCATCAGTTAGCATCTCCTCTCCGAAAGATAAATACGATTTGATTCTGAATGTTTTGCTATCAACAGAAAATGGAATGCTTGTGGCTTGATTTGATATAATTATACCACGCGTATCTGTGGTTGAATTTGTTTGCCTTATACCGTTGATTAACGATTGGACATCGTAATAAGAATATGATACATTAGGTCTGTGGTAAAACAACCCTTCACCCCATTGAGCAATCATGCTCATATTGGACATGCTCATATCTGCAAATGCGTAATCAGTAGTGTAACATATTGAATGACACTTGATATCGGGTAAATAATTGTTATTGATATATGTTTGAATATTATTTGGGCTGATTGTGTAATTATGCAAACCATCAGAAAACAATATGAAGCCTTTATTTCTCATTGGCGGTTCAAATCTCTGGTATCCTACATGAAATGGAACATTGAGATTAGTATCATGCCTATAGGTGATATTTACGATTACATCCTCAATCAAATCTGAAATGTTGTTATTAACTGGAACTAAGCTATTGTTGTTGCCTACCATATTAACAACGTCAGGCATACCCCCAAAAAAATCACATAGTAGTCGGTCATGTATATGATATACAATACGTTAACAAGAAAATTGTCTGAGTTTTTTGTTTCCCAGATCGCTTAATAGCTCAAACAGGAAAATGCCATCTTCAAATAGTACCCCTTTTAATGGGCAGAATATCGCCACAGTAACTTGATATAGGTATCAGGG
>JAQVMI010000127.1 GCA_028703735.1 Candidatus Cloacimonadota bacterium
TGCTATTGCCATAGTTAAGGGCGATCCAGAGGTGTATGTGGATATCTTTGGCAACATTGGTGATGCCACTTATTGGGCAAGTGCTCCTCTCAGTGCAACCAACCAGACTTTACGCCGTAAAAGCACAGTTTTAAGCGGAGTTACAGTCGATCTTGATAATGATGCGGGATTCCCCACACTTGCAACCGAATGGGATTCTTATGTTATTGACACCGTAGCTGATTTGGGAACCCATAGTATCGGAGCATCCAGTCCAGTGTCCGGATACCAGGATTTAGCGGTTAGCAGCAATATAGCCCGCGTTTCAGGGCTTGATCCCGAAACTGAATACAGCTACAGAGTCCGTGCCGAAAACATCGGTGACACAAGCGATAACTCTAATACCATCATAGTTACTACTACTGCCTCTACAGCAGGTACGGGAGCAAACACTACCATTGGGGGAGCAGCCACAACTGTGCTTTTACCAGTTATCAGCAGCTATAGCAACAACAATGTAGTTCTGGATCCTGCCACCAGCAGCAACGACGATTTTGCCGTATCAGTATCAACAATAACCGGTGGAATCAGATACAGCTTTGTTACCACGAATAATAGTGCCTTCAATGGCAGCTACACGCTTAACCACAATGGGCTTGGCTATATCCCCGGCACCCTGTTATACCGTTTGGGTGGTGAGACTTTCAGTTCCAGCAATTACAGCAGCACTGCTACGCAAACTTCGGTTACTATCTCTGGTTTAAGCCGCAATAGGGGAACCTTCGAAATTGATTTACTGCAAGCAACACAAAGCCTTGGTGTGCCAATTGTTACAATCTCTGTAGCAGGGGACACTATCACCCTGAATTGGGATGCCATAGATGGTGCTACAAGCTATCGCATAGAAGCTGCAGATTCTCCAGAGGGAACTTTCTCATCCTTGGGAACAACCGCAAACCTCACCTTTAGTCATAGCAGTTTAACTCGCAAATTCTATAAAGTTTATGCCCTAAATTAACCTCTGAATTATGTCATTCTGGACTTGATCCGTAATCTATCAGAGTGGATTCCGGATCAAGTATACTGGAGTGAATACCCTGGAAGAGTGAAAACCCTGGAAGGGTGAAATTCTATAGCCTGAGGTGAAGCGTTAGCGAAACCCCAGGAACAGGATGTTATGATAATCCAGCCCTGGAAGGGCGAAAACCCTGGAAGGGTGAAATTCTATAGCCTGGGGTGAAGCTTTAGCGAAACCCCAGGAACAGGATGTTATGATAATCCAGCCCTGGAAGGGCGACACATCCTTATGCATAACAAATAGATACGAATGTTGTGTCACCCCTGAAGGGGTTAATATGCTTTTTCGCACCAATCCTGAGGTTCCGCTAAAGCTTCACCTCAGGCTAAAAATTTCACCCTTCCAAGGTTTTCGCAAAGGCTATGAGACAGGAATCCGGCTTAATGTACATACTACAAAGGAGATTAGTGTTCTGTCAAGTTTCCTGAGTCCCAGAGTGTTTGGTATGTCAATCTCCTGATTGACATAAGCGACGGAGTCGCTTGTATTTTTAGCGAGCTATGCTCGCTGTGGCAATCAGGAGATTGCCACCCCAATATTATACTATTCCCTGATACCTACCTGATACAAAGCGTAAGCCATGGTTTGTGCGTAGTATTTAAAATACTGATAGCGATCGCCGGAACCTGTATGCCCTTCGTTCCACATCATCCTGAAAACAATCTTTGTTTCGGCAGTATTGGAAGAGCGCAGTTTCTGAGTCCATTTAAGAGCTTCCCAATATCCTACTCTGGTATCGTTCCATGCTGCTGTTATTAACATTTCGGGATAAACTCTGCGGGAAACATTATTATAAGGGCTATAAGAAAGCAGGTAGCTAAATACTTCCTTATCGTGGGGATCACCCCATTCTTCATATTCCTGAATTGTTAAGGGCAAGGTATCATCCAGCATGGTAAACAAAGCATCCACAAAGGGAACATCGGCTATCACGAGTCTGCATTTCTCCCCAGCGAGGTTTGCAACTGCTCCCATCAATAATCCACCTGCACTTCCACCCTCAATAATTAGCAAATCTTTAGAGGTTATCCCGGAATCCAACAGATAATCCATACAGCCAATAAAATCCGTGAAGCTATTTTTCTTGTTCAGCTTGCGACCCGTTTCATACCACTGGTGACCCAATTCTCCCCCACCTCTGATATGAGCCACAGCGTAAATAGCTCCTCTATCCAAAAGGGAAAGCCTCAAACTGGAAAAATATGGATCGTTACAATCACCATAAGCTCCATAGGCTGATAGCCACAGAGGATGGGGTTTGCTGATATCCAGATCTGCCTTGTAAACCAGGGTAAGCGGGATGCTTATACCATTTTCTGTTGGGATGGATAGAACCTGAGATTTATAGTTATTTAGATCAAATTTATTTTTCTTTGTCATTCCAGACTTGTTCTGGAATCCATTATCCTGGATTCCTGCCTGCGCAGGAATGACAAATGAATTTTGCCTATACAGCAAGCTTTGTTCTGCTGTTTCAAAATCCCAATTATAGATAGAGTAGGGGATCAGATCCCCATCTTTGCTATATGTGAATCCTTTGGCATGAGGATCCGGATTGAACCAAAAATCCAGGCTGGCAACATCTGTAGAGGATACCGTTTGTTTTGCAGCACCGGTTCGGCGATCACAAATCTCTATTTGCTGAAAGCCGTTTTGACGCCGGATGATTACCAGATTATCCTCAAATATCTGGAAGGTGCTTATGGGGCTATTGCTGATAAAGGGAATCAGTTCTTTCCAAGCAGAGATATCTGGATTATCCAGAGAGCATACAGCGATAGAGCCATCTTTATCCCACAGATTAGTTTGATTGTATAGTGATCCCCGGTAAATATCGGGATAATAAATATGATCTGGCTTGCGGGGAGTAACAATCTGCCAATTTGCTTCGGTGTTTTCGGAGGGTAAATAGTGAACTTCTGTGGCGTTTTTGCTATAGCATAAAAGGAATATGTAGCTTTTATCGCAATTTCTATACAGGGATAGATCATAAGCAGGATCTACCTCCGAAAAAAGCTGTGTAAGCTGCATGGTTTGGGTATCCAAACGATAGCACTTATCGGTTTGCAGCCGCTCGTTTACCAAAGTGATTATAGCATGGCGATTATCATTTTGCCATACAAAATCCGAGATATTTTCCAGCGCGGTTTGTCTGGTTTTTCCCCCGGCTAAATCTTTTAAATATAGTGTATATAACTCGTCACCCCTATAATCTACCGAATATGCCAAAATGCCTTGATTGGGGCTAATAGCATAACAGCCCAAAGCAAAATATGGTTTTTTAGCCGCAAGCTTATTGCTATCCAAAACCACTTCTTCCTTGGCTTTAGCCACGGCTTTCCTACGATAATTTACATCATAAGCCTTTCCCTTGAAGCTTTTGGAATAATAGTAGTAGCCATTATCCAATCTGGGATGCGAGCTTTCGGAGGACGGAATTGTTGCCACAAACTCTTTATAAAGCTTTCCGGCAAGTTTACGGGTTGGCTTAAACGCATCATCGGCATATCTTTTCTCCGCTTTTAGTACAGCGGGCAGAAGTGGATTTTCTCTATCTTTTAACCAAGCCCAATCATCCACCAATTGCCTACCTTCAAAGTGTAAAGTATCTGGCTTAACCGGGGCAAGCGGAGGTCTTTTTTGTGCAAAAGCTGGCTGAAAGATCATGCTTAACATCATGACTATCAATAAACAGGGTAATAATTCTTTTCTCATGGTTTCCAAATATTCCCGGCTATACTTGTGTCAATGGAAATCGACAAAACCATGTGGCTGCTGTTGGGAACCGCTGTAGTCCATTTCGCCGCATAGATGGTTACTTGTACAAGATTTATATGGCGAGATCGACTCCAGACTTGCACAGATGCTTCCCTGCTGTTTTTAACTGCCTGTTTTCAGTATCCATTCAGTTACGTTTCAGTTACTATTGATACTGCAAGGTGTGTTAAAGGAGTGATAGTATAAGCTGTTAGAAGCACCAGAAAACTAAGCAGGATAGATGTGTGATAGGGGCTTGCATGTAGAGGGCTATATTGTTTAATAATAACCATTTAATAAACTTGTGGATAGTTTGTTGGGAGCTGCTGTAGTCCATTTCGCCGTATAGATGGTTACGTGTTTAAAGTATCAACGGCGAAATCGACTCCAGGCTTGCAGGGGAAAACCGCCTTATTGCAATATTACTATTGGAAGAGCAGTTCCTATTGTTTAATTCTCAGCTAAATACTCTTCCTGAATCTGTTCAAACACTTCGTGCACGCTTACTATTTTGTTGTTTTTGTAGCCATTAACTCCAGAACAACACACACCTTCGTCTATGTGACCGGATTGGGCATTTATCAAAGCCTTGGCAATACAGAAAGAAACACTTTTATAATCACAGGTGTGCAAGCACTTGTAATAGCAGGCAATTGGTTTATTCTCTCCTGCAATTATGCTTTTCACGAATTTGGTTTTCAGCACACGCAAAGGTAAGCCCACTGGACTGCGAATCACCACAATATCATCGGGGGATTGGGCATTTACATATTGCTGTTTAAATTCCAGGCTGGCATCGCATTCGTCCGTGGTGATAAAGCGTGTGCCTATCTGAGCTCCGGCAGCACCCATTTCCACAAACTTGCGTATGTCCGCTCCGGTTTGCACTCCGCCCGCAACAAAAACGGGTAATTTCTTGTTGTAAAGCCGTTCACATTCGTTCACTACTGCCAGAACCCTGGGAAGCTGCTGCTCCAGATCAAACTGGGGATCACCCACTTCGTCCATCTTCACGCCTTGGTGTCCACCGCTATAGGGGCTTTCCAAAACCACAGCATCCGGCAAGCAGTTATAAGATTTGAACCACTTGCGGATTATGATGTTTAAAGCTCTGTCTGTGGAAACAATGGGTACCAGCTTGGTTTTGCAGCCTTCGGGTCTGTATTCCGGAAGATTTAGTGCCAAGCCGGCTCCAGAGATTATTACATCAATCTTTTCTTTGCTAGCGGTTTGCACCATATCGGCAAAATTTGTGAGGGCAACCATGATGTTAACCGCCAGAATACCCTTGGTCAATTCCCTTGCCTTCTGAATTTCCTTTGCAAGCGCACGCATATTTGCTTCGCGGAAATTGGTAAGGAAATCCGGCTCTCTAAAACCTGGTGCAACGGCAGATATGGTTCCCACTCCACCTTCATTAGCCACCGCTGCGGCTAATCCAGATAAGGATACACCAATACCCATGCCACCTTGAATGATGGGAACCTTTATATTGAGTTCGCCTATATTGATCTTCTTCATCGAGCTTATTACATCTCGAAGCGCAGGAATTGTCTTAGCCATAAATTCGATCCTCTTTAGTATTATATAATAATCTCAATTTATTTATAGGCAAGAAGCTGTCAATCACAACCTTTAAAACCGTGCTTTATTTCTATAATCAGTAACAATTCGGTGTGCTGTTTAACAATTATGTGTATGGCTAAAACAATTGCTGTAGCAATGTTTGGCATACATGGCTATGGCTATAGATTTTTTTGATAGAAGCCGCAATTTAGGAACACAAATTGCATGCAATTCTACCATAGAATAACAATACATAGGAGTCAATATGTGTAT
The DNA here is from genome assembly GCA_028703735.1 of Candidatus Cloacimonadota bacterium. Lineage (GTDB taxonomy): Bacteria > Cloacimonadota > Cloacimonadia > Cloacimonadales > Cloacimonadaceae > Cloacimonas. The sequence goes on from JAQVMI010000127.1 coordinate 5,654, forward strand.
CACACGTAAACGCTTATTAATATTGCTTTTAGCAATGTTGCTAATAAGCACATTTAGCTTTGCTGCCAATGCACGCAAAGTAAGCTTTTCCAATTTGGGAAACCAATCACATCTTTTGAACAACAACGATTATGGTTTTGAACTTCAATTCAAGCTGCAAGATTATAGCCTGGAAGAGATTCAAACAAAAGCCGGAAACTTCGATCAGATAAGTATCGATGGCTTTGGTTTCAGTGGTAGAATCGGCGAACCCAAACTGCCGGTTTATAGCAAACTTATTGCCGTGCCGGTAGGTGCAAATGTGCAATTCGAA
>JAQVMI010000128.1 GCA_028703735.1 Candidatus Cloacimonadota bacterium
AAGGAAGGATTATGGCAGACAAGCCCGCTGCATGGGTAGCTGTAGCCCACTTTATCAATATATTGAACCTACTAAGTTACGTCCATGGGCTGAGATTATTGAACAGTCTCGCTATGCTCCAAAACAGGCAAAGCAAAAAAGAGATTGACAAGAAAACAGCAATTTGGGGAGTATGTATGCAATGAAAATTTCTCTGATGTTGAGGTTATGAGCAATGAAATTAGAAGAACTGAATTACTATTACAATAAATTCAAATTTGGCGAGGATATATTTCATCAGTTGATGCAAAAAAGGGTTCGGGATATCCTTTTGGTTTCAACCTTTTACGATGCATTTATCTTTGAGCAGGATGGCAGGCTTTCGGAACAAATCTTTGGTGAATACCGCCAGTTAAATTTAACCACAACCCCCCGCATCACCTCTGTCCCCACGGGTGAAGAAGCCCTGGCAAAAATGAAAGAGCAGAGCTTCGATCTGGTGATAACCATGATGCGAATAGGTGATGTTGGTCCATTTCAATTGGCAAAAGAAATTAAGAGCCAAAATCCTGATTTACCTGTTCTTTTGCTACTTAATGTTGCCACAGATTACATCATTTGGGAAAACCATCCATTGGAAAAGCAGTATATTGATGATGTTTTCCTTTGGAATGGTGATACCAAGCTATTTTTAGCTATGGTGAAAAGCGTGGAAGACAAAATGAATGTGGAATACGACACGGCTCATGGATTGGTAAGGGTTATTCTGCTTGTGGAAGATTCCGTGCATTACTATTCATTGTTTTTGCCATCCCTGTATTCTGTGATAATGAAGCAAACTCAAAAGCTGATAGAAGAAGAGGTTAGCGATATAAACAAACGTCTTCGTATGCGAATTCGCCCTAAAGTTTTATTAGTGCACGATTATGAAGAGGCTTTGGAACTATATGAGAAATATAGCGAATACCTGTTGTGTTTAATCTCTGATGTACGTTATAAAGTTGGCGGAGAAATTGATCCACATGCCGGTATAAAGCTAATCTCTCATATCATGGAAGAAAACAAAGACCTGCCCATGATATTACAATCTTCAGAAAGTGAGAACGAATCCATAGCCAGTGAATTAGGCGTATATTTCCTGAACAAGAACTCCAAGCAGTTATTTTCGGATTTACGGAACTATATGGTTTACAACTTGGGATTTGGCAATTTTAGTTTTCGCGATAAGGATGGGATTATTATTGAAGAAGCCGCTAATATAGCAGAATTCGAGAATAAAATCCTAAAAATCCCGGATGAGTCTTTGTTGTTTCACAGTAAGTTCAACCATTTTTCAAACTGGCTGATTGCGCATGGAGAGGTTCAGATAGCCAAAAAAATTCGTCCTATGAAGATAGAGGATTTCTCCAGCCGCGAAGAATTGCGAAACTTTCTATACCATGTTTTCCGCACAGTCCGCATTGATAAAAACAGAGGCAAGATCATCAATTTTGATGCCGTATCCTTATCCGAAATGAATCAGATAATAAGATTAACCGAAGGCTCTCTGGGTGGAAAAGGGAGAGGTTTGGCGTTTCTAAATGCCCTTCTTTGCACCATGGATTACGAAAAGAAATTTGATTCCATTGCAATTTCTTTGCCCAGTACTGCGATAATAGGCACAGCAGAATTCGATCAATTTGTAGAGCGAAATGAGATTCTGGATAAAATTGCAGATAAAAATGACGAAGAAATTGACGCTATATTTATTGAAGGTAAGCTTTCAGATCAATTAGTTGCACGTTTGGAAGTTTATCTGGATGCTGTGAATTATCCTATCGCAGTTCGTTCCTCCAGTTTGTTAGAGGATTCTCAGGCTCAGCCTCTGGCTGGAGTTTACCGTACATTTATGCTGCCTAACAATCATCCTGATAAGCTGCACAGATTGCGACAACTTATGGATGCTATCAAGCTGGTTTTTTCCTCTGTATATCTCTCTGATGCAAGAGCTTTTTTGGAAGCCTTGAATTTTAAAGCAGAGGAAGAAAAAATGGCGGTAATTATCCAGGAAACAGTAGGTTCTTTGAAAGGAGAACATTACTATTACCCCCACATTTCCGGTGTTGCTCAGTCTTATAACTTTTACCCCACTGCTCACATGCTGCATACAGATGGAATAGCAAATATTGCCCTTGGTTTAGGAAAATCTGTGGTGGAAGGAAAGCTAAACTTCCGCTTCTGCCCCAAATACCCGCAAACAGATATGCTGCCACAGCAAGAAATGATGCGTTCTTCACAGAAAGAATTCTTCGCACTGGATTTATCTTTGAACGATTCCGATCTAACTAGGGGAGAAGAAATTACCCTGGCAAAACTAACTTTAAAAGATGCAGAAAAACACAATACCTTACGCTACATAGCCTCGGTGTGGGATTATAACAATTATCGTTTAACCGACAATCTGGAAGAACGAGGAATGAAAGTTCTCACCTTTTCCAGTATCTTGAAGCATAATTATTTCCCCCTGGCTAAAATTGTGGAGGAACTGCTGGAAATTGGTGAAATTGCCCTTGGAATACCTGTGGAAATTGAATTTGCCGTAAATCTGGAGTTTGATCAGATACATAAATTTAAGCCAAGTTTCTACATCTTGCAAATTCGCCCCCTAAGCGTTAGTGCCGATGCTTATAGAATTGATGCAACGCAACTAAATAAGCAAGAGCTTCTGATGTACACGGAACACGGTATGGGCAATGGGGTAATTAATGAACTTACAGATATCATCTACCTGGATCCCGCCTGTTTCGATAAAACCCAAACACAGGCTATGCAGGAAGAGATTGAACGTTTTAATGTAAAGATGGCTAATGATGGCAAACGCTATATTCTGATAGGACCCGGTCGCTGGGGATCCAGAGATAGATTTTTGGGAATTCCGGTTCGCTGGCCTCAAATTAACCGTGCTAAGGTAATTCTGGAAACAGGCTTGCGAGATTTTATCGTGGAAGCTTCTCAGGGGACGCACTTTTTCCACAATCTGGTAGCGATGAATGTGGGATACTTCACTATACCGTTCGTGTCTCAAACAGATTTCGTAGATATGAAATGGCTGCTTGCCCAACCAATTAAAGAGAGAGGTGATTTCTTTGTGCATCTTGAATTTAATCACCCTCTAATTGTTCGCATGGATGGAAAAACCGGCTTGGCAGTGATACACAAATAATTGGATTGTGAGATGGAAAGGTGAAAAGGTGAAGCAAGTGGATAGATTTCGGTGCATCCCCAAATCACATATTGTGTTTCACCTTTGCACCTTTTCACCTAACGACGCTCCAACACTCAAGCACCTCACTACATAAAGGTATAGAATAATGATCCCTACAAACTTCTGGGCACTGGAAACTGCTCTACTGGAATCGTTGATGCCGGTGAAAGTGAATCATATATTGTTGATTGCATCTCTATACGATTCCTTTGTATTTGAAGTAGATGGTTTTTTAGCTGAACAAGTTACAGAGGATTTTCGGTTACTAAATCTTAGTACCCAGCCCGAAATATTTCATGCTTCTTCGCTTGAAAGTGCCTTAAAAATGCTTGAACTGGAACAAATTGAGATAATTATAATCCATCTGGCTTCTATGCGAGGAATTGCACTAAACCTATTGGAATTAATAAAACAAGATTTTCCGGAGATGCCTGTTTACTTCTTGTTAGGAGCTCCTCAGGATCTAATGTTTATAGAAAACCACACCGATAAACTATCTGCCGTAGAAGATTTCTTTTATTGGAATGGAGATTCGAAACTGTTTCTGGCAATCATAAAACTATGGGAAGAAACGGTTAATATTCCTTTTGATACAGAGATATATGATGTTCCGATTATAATGGTTGTGGAAACATTTATCCCATATTACTCTCAATTTTTACCAATTCTATACGAACAAATAATGCAGCTATGTATTGGTTTGATCCGCAACGAACACCAAAGCTTAAGTAAGAACCTCTATCTAAATGCCAGACCAAGAATCGTGCTTTTGCACGATTTTAAGAGTGCTGTCCGTTTCTACAATCAATACAAGAACTCTATCATTGGAACCATTAGTAATATCAACTATCACTATTTAGGTGAGTCTCATCCAAATGGTGGCTTGGAACTTCTGCAATTCATCCGAAAACAAAATCCCAATTTACCTTTTTTGATGCAATCGTTTAACCCAATGTATAGGGATATCGTTTCAAGTAATGAAGGTGAATTTTTATACAAGGATTTACCCGGATTAAGCTTACAGATAAGACGCTGGTTGCAAACTGAAACCGGATTTGGAAAGTTTATCTTTAGGGAACCAAACAGCAAAAAATTGGGTGAAGCCAGTTCACTGATAGGCTTTCACCGCATGCTTGCAGAAATTCCAGTTTCTTCCCTGGAGTTTCATTTAAAGAACCGCCATATTTATAATTGGCTTGCAACCCATGCTGAAGCTGCATTATGCTTGTTTCTGAAAAATATTCCCAATACGATTGATTTGATAGAAACGAAATCCCTGCTCGATGAAGCCGTAACCTCATTGATTGCGTATAGAAGGCGCGAAAAGATTCAGGATTTCGGAGATGAATCAGATTTTGACCTGAATCTAATTTACAAAATTGGTGATGATTCCATTGGCGGTAAAGGAAGAGGCTTAGCCTTTCTAAACGTTGTGCTAAACAGATTTAGCTATGTGGCAGAGCGCTATCCGGAAGTAAAAATATCTGTTCCGGTTGCTGCTGTTTTGGCAACAGGGATATTCGATGAATTTATAAGTTTCAATCCCCAGATATCGAATCCCGATTTGCTTGAAGATATTACAGATGAAGAAATTGACCGCCTTTTTCTTTCTGCCCAACTTCCCCAACGCAGTATATCAGCTTTAAGCAGTTTGCTTTCCAAATGCTCTGCACCCTTAGCAGTTAGATCATCCTCAGTTCTTGAAGATCACATTACGAATCCCTTTGCCGGAGTGTTTCGAACTTTTCTAATACCCAATAGCCATGCAGATTCAAGGGTAAGATTGGGACAATTGATCCAAGCGGTGAAGCTGGTTTATTCTTCAATGTATTTAAAAAATGCACGTGCCTACAGGGAAGCCCTAAACATTCCTGCCCGAGAAGAAAAAATGGCAGTGATCATCCAAAAAGTAGCAGGATCTAAGCGGGGTGACAGCTTCTACCCCATGCTTTCTGGGGTTGCTCAATCCTACAATTACTACCCAGCCGTAAACATGAGCCACGAGGATGGCATAGTAACCCTATCAACCGGTTTAGGTAAAACGGCTGTGGAACGAGAAAGAACTTTCGCCTTTTGCCCCACACATCCAAAATTAGACATGTTTCCCTCTGTTGATATTGTGAAAGGAGCACAGCGACATTTTTATGCCCTGAATCTTGCGTTAAGGGAATTCACTCTTTTCGAAGGTGAAGATAGCACATTAATCCGAACCCGGGTAACCCAGCAACTTTTGGAAAATGAACTAATTTCACTAAGCTCTGTGTGGGATCATGAAAATAAAGAATTCATTAGTGGAAAATACACAAAGGGTCCCAGAGTTATCACTTACAGAAATATTCTTCACTATCAGGAAACACCCCTTGCACAGATATTAAGGGATTTTTTGAACCTTGGAAGAGAAGTGCTGGGTTGTGAAGTAGAAATGGAATTCGCTTTCGATGTTGATCCAAAAACAGGCGAACAAAGCTTTCACCTGCTTCAGATTAGACCAATTAGCGTGAATAAACACCTTTATAGTGAAGATCTAAAAAACTGGCTAACACGCAAAGATGAGCTGGTTCTTTTCTCCTCTTATGCACTTGGCAGTTCCACAGAGGAGAATTTGGATACAATAGTATACTTGCCACCTGAACGTTTTGATATAGTTAAAACAGAAGCTATGGCTGTTGAACTGGAAGAGATAAACCAGTTTCTTAAACCAAGCAAGTATTTGCTAATTGTACCAGGACGTTGGG